>CALWKT010000072.1 GCA_944381335.1 uncultured Christensenellaceae bacterium | reverse complement strand
CATGCCTATGACCGCCGAAGCGAGTCCGAGACCGAATATTCTCGTATAGCTCATAAGGTCGGAGAAAAAGTTGACGATATCGTAAAGACTTGCCAACGCGCCGCTGATCTTCGCCGCGCCTTTTTTGTGAAGCGCGCCGGACAACATGAGAAGAAACACTCCCACGCCCAGCAGAACGTATCCGACCGTCTTCACCCACGACGGGATCGTGACGGATTTTATAAGCGAACTGCCGAAAGCAAGCGCAAGCCCTATCAGCATGAAATACCATGAGAAGGTACCCGAGATCGCGGAAAGCGGCTTTTTCTGTTTAAACAGCGCGACCATGTTTATTCCCAGACCGAAACACATCTGGAATACGCCCATGCCCAGGCTGAGGAAAAGCATATTCATCGGTTCCTCTATCGGATTGAACCAGCACCATATACCGAGGTCTGTCGCAGAATAACCGAAATAACTGCCGAAGATTATGCCCCAGATCACCGTGGACAAGCCGCCCATAAATACGATCTTGATCAGGCTTGCCTGACCTTTCGGGGGACGTTGCTTTATCAGCACTATGCCTGTCAGCAGCATCAGTATCAGACCGTAACCCGCGTCTGCGAGCATCATTCCGAAGAAAAGGAAGAAGAAGAACGCGACGAACGGATTGGGGTCTATCTCTCTGTAAGCGGGCGCGCTGAACATGTTGGTGACCGTCTGATACGGCTCCACCACCGCATTGTCCTCGACGTATGTCGGCGGTTTCTCGCCCTCAAGCGGCTCCCTTATCTCGTACATAAGCGCAAGGGGACTGCTCTCCAGCTTCTTGTCAAGTTCTTCCGTCCTGTCGAGAGGCACCCACGCCTCAAGGAAATAAGATGTCTCCGTGCAACTCGTCTGCATCTCGCATTCGAGCTTGCGCTCCTCGATCAGATAATAGTCGTAAAGTCTCTTGCAGTCTTCGAGAACGTATTCGAAAGAAATGATCTGTTCGATCAGTTTTTCACGCATGGAAGCGTTTTCCGCCAGAAGTTTTTCGCTGTCGGAGATCGCGTCTTTGGGCACGCCGGTATAATTGAGCGTGCATGCGGAAAATTCTGCGTCTGAAAGTATCCTGGTTATCTCGTTGTATTTTTCTTTCAGGAAAATGCATACGACCGTACATACGGAGCCGGCGTCGTATAAAAGCGTGCAGGCTCCTGCGTCCTCGGTTTTCTGCGCCGCCGCCTTTTTAGCTGACGGAACGCTGCCGAGCATTATGCATACGTTCTTCGTATCTTTGAAAGACTCCAGCTTCGCGTCAACGTCTTTGTACGGCTGAAGCTGAGTCACAGTATTTTTGAGTTTGATTTCGTTTGCCTTGTTTTTGAGAAGCGCTTCAGAAAGACGGGTCAGTCTTTCGCACGCGTCGAATACGCCCTGCTCCAGTTCCGGAGTCTTGTAAAATTCCTCCATCGTCAGAGAAGGTTTTCCCGCGAGGAACGGCTTTTTTACCGGTTTGTAGCTGATTTTCTTGGCTTTGATCAACGCCTGCGCTTCGATCTGACAACTTTTCAGAAGATCGAAAATAAAATCTATCTTCGCCTTTTTCGCACCGAACGCCTCGATCGCGCTCTGCTTGTCGGCATAGCGCGTCTCTCCTACTTTCGGCGCGGCAACGATCTGCGCGCACTCTTCGGTGTGAAGAAGTTTTATCAGCTGTTCTCTCTCGGACGTGTTTCCGACGAGAACGAGTTTGCGCATTTCAACTACGGGCATACTTCTCTTTCAGCCTCCCGATCACGACTTGCGCCGCTTTATCCAGGTTTTTTTCCGCAGTTTTGCCGAGCGCCTCGATCTCTTTCTCGTTGGACGCTATCGCCGCCGCGTAGTGCTCGTCAGCTTTCTTTCTCGCGTTCTCGACGTTCTTTCTGGCTTCCGCCTTGGCTTTTTCCTTTGCCGCCGCAATGACTTCTTCTGCGTCCGCGTTTGCTTTTGCGACGGTCTCTTTTGCCCTTGCGTTGGCTTCTTTTACTATTATTTCCGCCTGATTTTCAGCTTGAACTATGCTGTCGATAATTTCCTGGACCATTTTTCACCTTATTTGAAATATTTGTTCTCGATAGCGGTGATCTTCGCCACTCTTCCTTCGTGTCTGCCGCCCTGAAAAGGAGTATCCAGCCAGATCTCCACCATCTTTGCGGCTTTTTCGGGAGTCAGTATCCTTCCTCCCATAGCCATGACGTTGGCGTTGTTGTGCGCCGAGATCATCTCCGCGGTGAATTCGTCGTGCGCCACCGCCGCTCTTATCCCTTTCACCTTGTTAGCGGCTATGGATATGCCTATGCCCGTGCCGCAGAGCACGATCCCTTTGTCACATTCGCCCGAAGCGACCGCCTCAGCCACCTTGAGCGCGTAGTCGGGGTAATCCACACTGCTTTCGTCGTAACAGCCGAAATCGACCGCCTCGATCCCTCTTTTTTTGAGAACTTTAACAATAGCGGGTTTGAGTACTATTCCGCCGTGATCGCAACCTATAGCGATTTTCATAAATTGCACCTCTTTATTCGGACGAATAATTATGTAACCTGTTACCTAATATGCTCTCTGCGTTAAAAACAGTCAAGTGTTTATCAGTCCGATTGTGTTTATTTTATCACAGTTTG
This sequence comes from uncultured Christensenellaceae bacterium, assembly GCA_944381335.1. The sequence goes on along the minus strand of CALWKT010000072.1, from coordinate 2,689 downwards.
CCTGCGTTGTAAAGAATAGATATTTTTTTCACGATCTTTTTACAAAAAACGCCGTCAAAACGGTATTTTTACGCATTCGGCGGCTTTTTTGTATTCTTTTCAGCAATATCCGCCACCGCTTTCGCGAGCTTGTCAAGCTTGAGCGCGCACGCTCTGTAAACGTCGATATTCCTGCCGTAAGGGTCGTCTATTTCCTCTCCGGTCAGGTCTTTCGCTTCAAAAAGTTTTTCCTTGGGCACGTAAGGCGCAAGCGCCTGCTTGTGCGGAGAGGTCATACACACGACGAGATCGCTTTCGTCCAGAAGCTTCTGAGTGACCGGTCTCGACTGGTGCGTATAGAATATTCCCCTTTCGGCAATTATTTTACGCGAATTTTCCGAAACTTCTTCTCCGTATCCGCAACAAAGCCCCGCGCTTTCGCAATCGGCGTCAATATTTCTGTTGTCCAGCTCCTTCTGAGTTATCGCCTGCGCAAGCGGGGATCTGCACGTGTTGCCCGTGCATACGAACAATATTTTCATACTATTTTTCCTCCGGCTGATTTCAGCACTCTGTTCATGACCGATCCCCTGACGCCCTCGTTCCCGAAATGCTCGCAGACGATAAATCCTGCGATCTTTTCACCTCTGTGCAACGCCGAGTAGATATTCCTGCATATCTCCGCATCCGTTGAGCCGACGTCGATATGCATTCTTTTCCCCGCTTCCGCGCATACTCCTGAAGACGCTATGATGACGGGTCGCAGACCTTTTTTCTCCGCTTCGTCGTACGCATTTAAAAGACTTTCGGGCGTCGCGGCGACAACCGTCTCGCAAGAAGGCGCATAATGCTTGTATTTCATTCCGGGCGCCTTTGCTACTACCACTTTGCCGCTGAAAGTCCTGACCGCGCCGAGTACGTCGGCAAGCATTTCCGCCGTGATTGCGCCCGGTCTCAGGATGGTCGGGACGTCAGTTGACATATCGATTATCGTGGATTCGATGCCGACTTCACAGTCTCCGCCGTCTATTATCAGCGGGATCCTGCCGTCCATATCTTCAAATACATGCTCCGCGCTCGTGGGGCTGATATGCGTGGATCTGTTCGCACTCGGCGCCGCTATCGGTGTGCCGCACGCCTTTATGAACGCCCTAGCGACCGGATGCGAAGGCATCCTGATCCCCACTGTCTCCAGACCGGCAGTTACCGCGTAAGGCACGTCTTTCCCTTTTTTCATTATTACCGTTATCGGACCGGGCATAAACGCTTCCATCACCTTTTTTGCCCCTTCGGAAACGTCCTCGACCAGACCTTCAAGCCCGGACAGGTCAGCGATATGAACGATCAGCGGGTTGTCCGACGGTCTGCCCTTCGCCTCGAATATCTTATTTACGGCAACGCCGTTGAACGCGTCGGCGCCGAGTCCGTAAACCGTTTCCGTTGGGAAAGCGACCACCTCTCCTTCTGCAATCAGAGAGGCGCCTTTTTCCAGCGCTTTTTCACCTTTCATAACCAGTGTCTGCATAGTCCCTCCGACGGTTTTCCGTCTTTTTTATGATATACCCAATTCAGTCAACTTGCAATAATTTTTTTCTGTCTTTGATGGCATGCCCCGTCGGGGCATACGTTTTTTTACATAAATTTCAAGTAAAAACCGCACGCGTAACTGCATGGTTTATGTAAAATAATGGACGAAATTCACAAGTTTGCCTTTACATTCGCACACGAGTGTGTTATATTTAATGTACAAAACCTAAAAGGGAGAAGCAAAAGATTATGACAAACCTGATCAACTCGCTCATTGCCGCGTCCGTCGGAGATTTTCTGAACGAAAGCGTAATCGGCGGAATTACCATGTGGATGATACTTGCAATAACTGCCGCCATCGTAGTTATCTGCGTTATTCTTATCATCGTCATCTCAAAAAGCAACAGCAAAAAATCCAAGAAAAAAGCCAACGCCGTCGTTACGGAGAACGAGAATACAACTGCTCCTGAACGCGCATCTGAACCTGTAGAGCCGATCAGACCCACCGTCGTTCCCGACGTGGTTGAAACTTCGGCGGCACCTGAAGAAGTTGCACTCAGTGAAGCCGGCACAGTAACAGAAACGCAGAACGCCGAAGAAACCCAGGCTGAACCCGTTGTCGAAGAAACACCTGCTGAAACCGCACCTGTAGCTGAAGAAACTCCCGCTCAGGAAGCTCCGGCAGAAACCGCACCCGTAGCTGAAGAAGCTCCCGCTCAGGAAGCTCCGACAGAAACCGCGCCCGTAGCTGAAGAAGCTCCCGCCCAGGAAGCTCCGGCAGAAACCGCGCCCGTAGCTGAAGAAGCTCCCGCAGAAACTGCACCCGCAGCTGAAGAAGCTCCCGCGGAAAAACCTGAAAAGAAGGTCGTCAAGCCTCCTGCAAAGAAACCCGTTGCCGCAGCTGCAAAGAAACCTCCCGTCAAGAAACAGCCTCCCGTCAGAAAGCCCGTCGCAAAAGCGGAACCGGCGCCCGCTGTCGCAGGCGACAAGAGCAACATTACCCTGCTCTTCGGAGAAGCACCTGAACCGAGCAACGGCAAGTACGTCATCATCAAGGACACTAAGAACGCTATACGTCCTTATAAATTCCAGCTTAAAGCAAACAACGGTCAGATCCTGTACGAAAGCGAAAACTACAAGATCAAACCCAAGGCTAAGCAGGTCGACGGCTTCCGTAACACCA
>CALWKT010000071.1 GCA_944381335.1 uncultured Christensenellaceae bacterium | reverse complement strand
CTTGCCGGCAGGCTTACGCTCAATTGCCGGCTTCAGAAGGCATTGACGGACGGATATGCGCGTGATAAAATAAAAATATCAAGCAGGAGGGGGATAAATGAAGAGGCTGGTCGCGTTGTTTGTCTTTGTGATACTCATCGCCGCGTGTTGCGGAATAACCGCGTGCACCGGAGAGAAAAGTCCGGTTAGCGGCATAGATATAACCGACGACCTGCCTTCAGAGGACGAAGGAGGGCAGGAAGAACCCTTGCAGTACAGCGAAGAAGCGATCGCATATGCGGATTCTGTGCTGGGGACTCTCGTTCTCGGGATAGTAAACGAAATATCCGGAGAGGCGGTTGCCGAATAAGACAGAGCGGCGATATCGGCGTTTATAGAAAAATATTTTGCTCAGTCCTTCGTCGACAGACAGATATCCGAGCAGTCTTTCGTGTCGACGGTCGGCTCAGCGGAAAATTCGTCTGAAAAAAATAATCAGGCTGGTTTCACAAGTTTATTCGGGTGCGGCGCTCAGAAGTTGGTACCCTTCGTTCAAGAGCGTTTTTTCAGATATCACAAGACTGAAAAAATAAGCGTTTTTGAGCTGGATGAGAATCTTCAACATTTTTCCGACGTCATCAAAGGATTGCTGAAAAAGGATTTCGAAGATTACGGGTTGTATCTTGAGCAGTTTTTTATAACAACGATCGCCAAGCCGGACGGAGATTATCAATACGAAAAATTCAAGGATTTGCATTTCAGACAGTACGCCTCGGTAGCAGAGGCTCAACTGCGTCAAAGGGTAAGTGTTATCGATGCTCAGACCGACGCGCAGAAAATGATAATAGAGTCTCAAGCGCTTGCACAGAAACGCAGACAAGAAGGATATACCTATCAGCAGGAAAGAGGATTTGACGTCGCAGACAAGCTTGCCGGGAAAGATTCGGTAGGGCAGTTTGCAGATATTGGCATAGGTTTAGGGGCAATGCAAGGTGTGAGCGGTGTAATGACTAATATGCTTAATAACGGGCTGAATAACGTGTCGGGCAGTGAAGTCAAAAGCGATAAACAGTCTTGTCCTATGTGCGGCACAGAGTTGCCTGTCGGTGCAAAATTCTGTTTTAATTGCGGAGAGAACGTAGAAGGACGACTTCAAGGTAAAATCAAATGTCCTTACTGCGGAAAAATGGTCGCTAATGAAAAATTTTGCCAGGAGTGCGGAAAAAAATTGTAAGGCACATCGAAAAAAGAGTTTTTGATCGATATGTCGCACTCGACAACCATATAATAAAAAGATAAATTGTCAAAACAATCAAATTCAACTTGCACTTACTTTGCTTTCTGCAAGCCGCGAAAGCAACCGCGTATCGGGATCGTTTCGCTCAACAGTTTTCTGCGCAGGTCGGAAGTTCCTTCTGACCGCGAAAGCAACCGCTACGCGGATTGCCGAACCCTGTCAACGCTATCGCTTTTGACGAGGGTTCTGAGAATCCCTCTCTCTGCGCAAAAAAAAGGACTCATAAGAACGATAGGGTTCTTATGAGTACCTCTTGGCGCAGAGAGAGGGATTCGAACCCTCGGTACGTTTTACCGTACACACGATTTCCAATCGTGCGCCTTAGGCCAGCTCAGCCATCTCTGCAAGTAAATTATTAAGTTTTTTATCCCCGTTAATGAGGTTTGTTTATCGGTTGCTTGCAGTAGACGGGGCGGTCGGTACGTTTTACCGTACGCACGATTGAGAGTCTCGCCTTAGGCCAGCTCAGCCATCTCTGCATGCAACGATATTCAATTGCAAAAGCAATATTACCATAAAAAAACGGATTTTGCAAGTAAAACGTAGAATATTTATTTTTAGCTCGGCAAAAGTTAGATTTCGGCTGTGTTGACGCGTTTGGGGTTTTTGTCTTATGAACGAATAAATAATGTAAAAAAACGGACAATAACCAAAAAACGGAGGTTTTTATGGACGGACAGAGTTATAAGCTGGAGACAAAGTGCTCCAAAGGCGCAAAGATGGGCGCGACAGCGCTTGAAAACATGGCGCGCTTCTGCGACGAGGAGAAGATTAGAAAAACGCTTTCGGATTACGTCGCAAAGCACGTCGCGCTTGCAGAGGAGATCGACGCGGCGATCAGAAGTGAAGGGAAAGAGCCAAAAAACGCAAACAGGATCGCGGAATGGTTCGCGGTCAAGGGGATCGAGTTTAAATTCAAGGGCAGGCACGACTCGGGCGAGGTGCTGAGGTCTGCTATCTTGGGTGCGGACAAGGCGATAAGTTCGCTTGAGCGCTATTCAAGGACCTATTCTCTGGCAAATTCTCAGGCGTGCGATTTTGTAAAGAGAACGATAGAGCTTGAACGCGATTTCAAAGTCGCAGCGGCTGAGGCGCGGAGATGGGATTAACTTAAAGCGCCTTACATTGACAACTTCTTCGCAATCCGCTATAATAAAATCCAGCGACAAAGAGGAGAAAAACAATGGATTGCGAAGAAAACAAGAAAGAGTTCATCACCATTTTCAACAATGCCGTCAAACGCCCGGGAGCGGACAAGTTCCTTGAGTGGCTGTCCAAGAGCGACTTTTTTTACGCGCCCGCGAGTTCTAAATTCCACAACGCGTTTGAAGGCGGACTTTGCGAACACAGCATCAACGTCTGCAAACGCCTGAAAATGCTCGTCGATCAGGAAAAGAAACTGCACGCGGCAAACGATGCCGTCACGTCCATCACGGACGAGAGCATAGTCATCTGCGGGCTTCTTCACGACGTCTGCAAAGCCAATTTCTATAAGGTCGAATACCGCAACCAGAAGAAAAACGACGTCTGGGAAAGGGTGCCCTATTTCGCGATAGACGAGGAGCTACCTTACGGACACGGTGAAAAGTCGGTCTATATCGTCAACGGCTTCATGAGGCTCACCAGAGAAGAAGCGATGGCGATCAACTGGCATATGGGCGGCTACGACGTCAGGGTCAAGGGCGGCGATTACAGCATTTCCAAGGCGTACGAAAAATATCCGCTGGCGGTCCTTACGCATATTGCGGACATCATGGCGTCCTACCTGGACGAAAAAATAGGCAACAACTGAGAGGTGAAAAAATGAACAAAACAGATATAGCGATCGTTGGCGCCGGCACAGCCGGTATGAGCGCGGCGATATACGCAAAGCGCGCCGGCAAAGACGTTGTGATTTTTGAGGGCTACATGCCGGGCGGGCAGATAGTGGTGACCCCTCAAGTGGACAATTATCCCGCTCTCGGCAAGGTCAGCGGCTACGATTTCGCAATGGGTCTATACAATCAGGCGACTGAGCTCGGCACTGAGATGATAAGCGCTGAAGTAAAGAAAGTCACACGCTCGGAAGGAGGTTTCGTCATTGAATACGACGGCGGAGAGTTGTGGACAAAAGCGCTTATAATCGCCACGGGCGCGAAAAATCGCAAACTCGAAGTCGAGGACGAAGAAAGGCTTACCGGTTACGGCGTGTCATACTGCGCGACCTGCGACGGCGCGTTCTTCAAGGGCAGGACTGTTGCTGTCGTGGGCGGCGGAAACACCGCTTTTGAGGACGCAGAGGTGCTGGCTTCGATGTGTGCGAAAGTCTATCTGATACACCGCAGGGAAGGTTTCCGAGCGGAACCCGAAAAGGTCGAAAAGGTCAGGAATATGCCCAACGTCGAGTTCGTGCTCAACGCAAAAGTGGTTTCGCTTGTCGGAAAAGACAAGGTTGAAGGCGTGATCCTCGAAGATACCAGGACGGGCGAAAAGAGGGAACTCAAGCTGGACGGCGTATTCGTCGCGGTCGGTCAGACTCCGTCCACCGACGTGTTCGAAGGGCTGGTCAGCAGAGACAATGCGGGCTATATCGTCGCGGACGAAAGCTGTATCGCAGGCGACGGAGTGTTCGTCGCGGGCGACTGCCGCACCAAAAAGGTGCGCCAGCTTGTCACGGCGGCGGCAGACGGAAGCGTCGCGGCTCTCGCGGCGAGCGAATACTGCGGCTGAGACGGACGGAAAGATAAAACAGAAAAAGCGTGAAGTTTACTATGAAAGAGAAGAAAGTCAAAGACAAAAAGCGCGGTCTGTTCGCGCGTTTCGTCGCGTATTACAAGCCGCACAAGACGACGTTCGTTCTGGATATGCTGGCTTCGCTCGTGTTTTCGCTGAGCGGGCTGTTTTATCCGATACTGACCAGGCAGATGCTCAACGAGTTCATCCCGCAAGGCATGATAAAAGAGATCGTGCTTTTCGGCGTGGGACTAGTGGGTATTTACATAGTGCGCGCGAGCATGAATTATTACATCAGCTACTGCGGTCACGTGATGGGAGTGAAAATGCAGGCGAGAATGAGGAGCGACCTGTTCGCGCATCTTCAGAAACTGCCGTATTCGTTTTACGACAACCACGAGACGGGTCAGCTTATGGCTCGCATGACCAACGATCTGTTCACGGTGTCCGAACTTGCGCATCACGGTCCCGAAAACCTGTTTATTTCGTCGTTCATGATCGTCGGGTCTTTCGTGTATCTGTGCACTATAAACTGGGCGCTCGCACTGATCGTGTTCGCGTTCCTTCCGGTGATAATCCTTGTATCGGTAAAGGCGCAGAACGATATGAACGCCGCTTTCGAAAAGAGCAGGCAGGAGACGGGCAACATCAATGCGACGCTTGAAAACAGCCTTTCCGGCATACGCGTGACCAAGGCGTACGCCAACGACGCTTACGAGCAGAGCAAGTTCGAAAAGAACAATTCCGGCTACGTCAACTGGCGCTCCAAGGCGTACAAGGCTATGGGCAGATTTTCCGCCAGCATGAGTTTCACCACTCAGATATGCAATGCCGTGGTGCTGATCGCGGGCGGACTGTTCTGCATATACGGCAAGCTGGATTACGGCGACGTCGTGGCGTTCATGCTGTCCATTTCGCTTTTCATATCCCCAGTTGAAAACCTGCTGATGTTTTCGGAGCAACTCCAGGACGGCGTGACCGGGTTCAGGCGTTATATCGAGATCATGGATGCGCAGGCAGAAGAGGAGAACCCGGACGCGAAAGACATCGTGAAACCGAAGGGTGAGGTGCGTTTTGAAAACGTCAGTTTTTCGTACGACGGGAGCAAAGAGGTGCTCAAAAATATCAACATAGACATCCCCGCCGGCAGGATATACGCCTTCGTCGGTCCAAGCGGAGGCGGCAAGACGACGCTTTGCCATCTGATCCCCAAGTTCTACAATCTTGAGCAAGGCAATATATATATCGACGGCACGCCGATCAGCAATATTTCCAACCGTTCGCTCAGGCAGAACATAGGCATTGTACAGCAGGACGTGTTCCTGTTCACCGGCACTTTCAGGGAAAACATCGCGTACGGAGCGACAAATGCGACTGACGAAGACGTGATCTCAGCCGCGAAGAGAGCGGACATACACGATTTTATCTGCGGGCTTCAGGACGGCTACGATACGCAGATAGGCGAAAGGGGAGTCAAGCTTTCGGGCGGACAGAAGCAGAGACTGAGCATCGCCAGAGTGTTCCTCAAGGATCCGTCCATACTCATTCTAGACGAAGCCACCAGCGCGCTTGACAACGCGACCGAACTGACCGTTCAGAAGGCGCTGTTCGAGCTTTGCAAAGGCAGAACCACGCTGATCGTGGCGCACAGGCTCAGCACGATCAAGAGCGCGGACGAGATAATCGTCATCGAAGGCGGAGAGATCAGGGAACGCGGCACTCACAAGGAGCTGCTTGAAAAGAACGGCGCGTACAGAAAGTTGTACGACGCTCAGTATAAAGAATACGACGAGGGGGCTGACGGCGGTGAAACGGCTTAAGATAGTTGTGCTTGACGGCAATTGCGCAAATCCGGGAGATCTTTCCTGGGAAGAGTTTGAAAGACTGGGAGACGTGACGGTATATCCTTCCACGCCCGACGACGAGGTAGTCGCCAGGGCGAAGGACGCTGACGTGATCATTGACAACAAGGTCAATCTGACCGCGGAAACGATTAATTCTCTCCCTTCTCTCAGATACGTCGGGCTTTTGTCTACGGGCTACAACGTCGTCGACCTTGCCGCTGCGAAAAAGAGGGGGATACCCGTCTGCAACGTGCCTGCGTATTCGACAATGAGCGTCGCTCAGCATGCGGTCATGCTGATGACAGCGCTTGCGGCAAAGCTGTTTGATCACGCGCAGAGCGTGGAGGACGGAGAGTGGGGCAGATGCGCCAATTTCTGTCTGTTCAAAGGCGACGTGACAGAACTTGCCGGCAAGACTCTGGGCATAATCGGCTACGGGAGCATAGGCAGGGCTGTCGCGAAGATCGCGCTCGCGATGGGCATGAACGTCGTCGCCTGCAAGCGTCATACGTGCGCGGCAGACAAAGGGGTAAAGCTTGTCGGGAGTCAGGACGATCTGCTCAGGGAAGCGGACGTGATAACCCTTCACTGTGATCTCAACGAAGGTAACGTGAAGATGGTGAACGCGGACTTTTTGTCAAATGTCAGAAAGGGTGCGATACTGATAAACACTGCGCGCGGTGGTCTCGTGGACGAACAGGTTGTCGCAACCGCGCTTGAGGACGGCACGTTGTCCGGCTACGGTGCGGATGTATTGGCGGAAGAACCGCCCGTGCACGGCAGTGCGCTGATAGGGGCAAAGAACTGCATAATCACTCCGCATGTCGCGTGGGCGAGCAGAGACGCGAGATCAAGGCTTTTACACGCCGCGGCGCGCAACCTTGAAGCCTTTCTTGACGGGAATCCGATCAACGAAGTGTACTGAGAACGTCGGATCCCGCAATATTCCGGCGACGGGAGACCAAGACGGAGACCGGGCTGCAGAGGAGGAAACGTGAAGTTTACGCAGCGCCGCGCTCCGGGAAAAAATAAAACGCGCAATCCTGCGCGTTTTTTAGTGTCGTGATTTTCGTTTTTCAGATCGTGATTTTTGTAAAAGAGAAAGGGTCCTGATTGTCCGTTTGTCAGGGGAGCGCGATCTCCTTCACGTCGTCGGGGATATACATGTCCAGTTCTTCGTGCATATCCGCGTCCGTTATCTTGTCTGCGGGCATTTTGTAGTATGTAGCCGTTCCTTCTGCGAGAACGGTTCTGTTTTCGTCTTCTATCACGGCATGACCGGTATAAGCCCTGGAGCCGTTCTTTATTATGGTGCCCACGCCGATAAGCTTTGTATCATACGGTACCGGCTTGCGGAATTTGACGTTTATGTCCAGCGTGACGGCAAGTACGGAAGGATCCGTCACCCAGATGACTCTGCCTATCAGTTCGTCGAGCATACAGGTTATCATACCGCCGTGCACTCTGCCGGGGTAACTCTGATGTTCGCTGCGGTAGGAAAACAGGGTGACCACGCTGCCGTCTTCCATTTCGTAGAAGGGCGCCTTTACGCCTGCCTGATTGTTCATGCCGCATATGATGCAACTTTTGCTGTTTGCCTGTTTTTTCAGTACTTTCATTTTTTCACCTCGGATATATTTTAGCACTTCGGACGGGATAAGTAAACAAAAAGCCCCTGAAAGAGAAATAAACCGCAAAGAAAAAGTCGCGTGCGTCGGACACGCGCAGGCACGCTTATATAATTACGCGTTGACAAACGGAAGAAAAAGGGGTATACTAAATTAAAACGTGCGACAAGTATTGAGTTATGAGGTTTTTATGAATACTTTTCAGAAAATTTGGTGCAGAACTTTTCAGACTGTGATGAAATATGCCAGCGCCGTCCTGCCGTGGAGAGAACCGGAGATGTTGCATTTCGACGACGGCACACGCGGTCTGGGCGCGTTCGTCAAGGACAAGGGTTATAAAAAAGTCTTCGTCGTGACGGGACCCAACGTATACAAAAGGGGGCTTGCGGACGATCTGATCAAAGGGCTTGAAGAAAACGGGGTGCCTTATGCGCTGTTCAACCGCGTGGTGAACAATCCCACGATAGACAACATAGAAGAAGCTTACGCGCTTTACAAGGCTGAAGGCTGCGACGCGATAATCACGCTCGGCGGCGGTTCTCCGATGGACCTGGCGAAGGTCGTCGGCGCGCGCGCGGCAAGACCGGGCAAACAGGTCAAGAAGATGAAAGGGCTTCTCAAAGTCATAAAGAGGATCCCCGATCTTTACGCGATTCCCACAACGGCAGGCAGCGGAAGCGAAACGACTCTCGCCGCCGTCGTCAGCGACTCGGTGACTCACGAGAAATACGCGATCAACGACCTCACGCTTATCCCGAGGTACGCGTTGCTCGATCCTCGCCTGACCGCGGCGCTTCCGCCTCAGACCACGGCGACGACGGGCATGGACGCGCTTACTCACGCGGTCGAAGCGTACATAGGCAGAAGCAATACTAAAAAGACAAGGGAGAGCGCGGAGAAGGCGGTGAAGCTCATTTTCGACAATCTTCTCACTGCTTACGAGCACGGCGACGATCTGACGGCAAGGCGCAATATGCAGGAGGCTTCGTACTATGCCGGCGTTGCGTTCACCAGGGCGTACGTGGGTTATGTGCACGCGCTGGCGCACGCGCTCGGCGGTTTTTACGGCACTCCTCACGGGCTTGCCAACAGCGTTCTTTTGCCCGTGGTGCTGGAATATTACGGAGAAAGCGCGCATAAACCGCTGGCAAGACTTGCAGAGATCGTCGGGATATGTGCCGAAGGAGACGACGATGCGGCAAAGGCGCAGAAGTTCGTCAACGCGATAAAGGATATGAACGCGAAAATGCTGATCCCGGGAACGATAGACGGAATAGATCCTGCCGACGTGCCCGAGATGGCAAAGAGAGCGGCGGCGGAAGGCAATCCGCTTTACCCGGTGCCCAGGCTTCTGGGGGCAGACGAGCTTGAAAAGATATACGGACTGATAATGTGATGACGGCGTACATAATCGGCGCGGCGCGGGATTTTACCTCACGCGGACTTGAGAAGAAAGAGGGAGACATCCTGATTGCGGCAGACGGCGGCTACGAGAAGATATCCGACAAGAGCCTTATAGACGTCGTGATAGGCGATTTCGATTCTCTGGGTTACGTGCCGGAAGCGGAAAACGTGATAAAGCTCAAACGCGAAAAAGATGAGACCGATACTGACCGCGCGGCGGAATACGCAGTTGAGAAGGGCGCGGAAAGGATAGTGTTTTACGGCTGTCTCGGAGGAAAGCCCGATCATGCGCTCGCCAATCTCCAGCTGGGCACGAGGCTGAACAAAAGAGGCATAGACGTGCGTTTTGTCGGCAGCGGGCTGACCGTGTATTTCGTCAAGGACGGGACTCTCGCGCTCGGTGAGAGAAAGAGCGGCAGGGTTTCGGTGTTCAGTCCGGACAGGACGGACGGAGTGACGATCAGAGGGTTGAAATACGAAGTCGAAGGGGTGACTCTGACCAATTCGTTCGCGCTCGGCGTCAGCAACGAGTTCGTAGGAAAAAAGGCGGAAATATCCGCGGAAAACGGAGTGCTTATAGTTTTTGTGTATGAAGAAACTGATGATATTCGATCTTGACGGAACTCTGCTCAATTCGCTCAAAGACCTCTGGGCGGCAATCAACGGCGCGCTGTGGGAATGCGGCTTGCCTTACAGGAGCGAAGAAGAGGTCAGAAGTTTCGTCGGAGACGGAGTGGATATGCTGATCAGGCGCGCGCTCGACGACAGACAGGACAAGTTCGACGAGTGTAAAGCCGCGTTCAGGAGACTTTACGACAGGGATATGCGCAATCAGACCAGACCTTACGACGGCGTGAACAAAATGCTGAACGACCTGAGGGCAAAGGGACTGAAAATAGCGGTGCTTTCCAACAAGTACGACAGCGCGGTCAAGGAACTGTGCGCGTACTATTTCGGAGAAAAGACGGATTACGCCGTGGGGCAGAAGGACGGAGTGAAGGTCAAGCCCGATCCCGCAGCGCTTCTCGCGCTTCTCAAAGAAGCAGGAGTGACGCCCGAAGAGGCGCTTTACTGCGGGGACGGAGAGGCGGACGTAGAATGTGCTAAAGCGGCGGGGATAGATTTTATCGCGGCGGCATGGGGATTCAGGCATTATTCCGCGCTTGAAAAAGCGGGCGCCGTAGTCTTTGCGGCAACTCCCGCCGACGTCGCCGGGATAGCGGATACGTTCATGTGAAATACGCGCTTAAAGCGCGGAACCATATTATTATAAGAGGAGAGGTGTTATTATGAAAAAAGCAAAGTACGGCAGCGGTTTCAGGCTGTTCGACTACTACAAGACGGTCGCAAGAGTGGGCGGCGTCTTTTCGGCGTTGTCGCTTTCCGCGATGATCTACGTCATCTATTATATGTTCTACAATTACATACGCGGCGATCTGAAGATCGAACTTGCGACGAACAACGCGCTGAAGTACACGCTGATCGCGCTCGGCATTGTGCTGATGGCGATGGTGATCGTGTTTGTCGCTTTCAAAATCGCGTCAAAACGGACAAGCGCGCTTGACGTGGCGTTGATCGTGGTGGGGATAGCGGACATAATCATTATGATCAAAAAGTTCGCCGTTGACATGAACGTTGAGACAAGGTACGAAATTCCGCTTTACGCGATACCGCTTGTGCTGACAGTCATAATCAGCATAGTCAGGTGGATAAGATTTTCGCCAAGGAACAACAAGCTGATCTCAACGCATAAAGAGAAGAGCAACTCTGATTTCAGGAGTTATTACAAAGATATATTCAAGAGACCTTCGACCTGGTTCATGGTGATCGCGGCGCTCGTCGTTTCGCTGATGTTCGTACTTGCGCAGTCTGAAGGCTGGCTCGACGTTTTCGACCTCAACGAAAGCGCTAAAAACACGATGATCGCGAATTGCGCGGTAATGGGCGGCTTTGCCGGAATACTGTTCCTCGTCGGACTTGCGATAAGACTTTACAACAAGACTGTGAACTTTATGGACGCGTATTCGTTCGCGCTGATACCGGCGGGAATCGTCATGGTCGTCAGTTACATAATCGTTCAGCATGCCGCAACGCTTGTACTCGCGATCGGCGCGCTCGTGATCGGCGTTGCGCTTCAGGCGGTATATATAAAGACCACATACCTGATCGACAGCATAGTATGCGACGAGGAAGAGATCGTTGAAGTCGCAGAGCCTGAGCAACAAGCGGAAACGCCCGTCGAAGAAGCGCCCGTAGAAAGCTGTTCTGCGCCTGAGACGGTAGCAGAGGTGAACGATTCTGTCGCCGCGCTTGCCGGAGAGCACGAAGACTACGGCGCGGTTCTCGAAGCCGTCCAGAAAACTCTCGACAGACTTTACAAACAGAATACCGAACTTGAAGAGAGACTCGCCAAGGCTGAGGAAGCGCTCAAAGTTCAGACAGAAAAATGCGACAAGCTTGAAAAGGAAGTGGAAAAACTCAACTCCGGCTACGCGTTCGTTCTGCGTGACGTTGAAAAGCTTATGTCGAGGCTGTCTTATCTTGAAACCAGAGCGGGAGCGAAGACGGAGACCGTCGTGATAAAGGCGGACGGAGACGACAAAGCCTTCGTGATGCGTTCTCTCGAGCAAATCCTCTCAAGACTCACCTATGCCGAAAGTCTGATTGCGGCTCAGCCTGAGGAAAAGGAAGAGAAGACGTGCGCGGCAATGGAGGATTATCCGTTCATAATGCTCACGATAGAAAAGCTTCTTTCCAGACTGACATATGCCGAAAGCCTTATCGCAAACGGCGTCTGTTTGAAGCCCGTTGAAGAGGAGCCGGAAGAGGAGCCCGGAGAACCGGAAGAACTCCCTGAAGAAGAAACTGAAGAGGAGCCTGAAGAAGAGCCGGGCGACGAGACCGAAGAACCTGAAGAGGAGCCTGAAGAAGAGGAAACGGGAGAAGAACCGGCAGAGAATCCTTCCACCGAAGGCGGAGAGATAACCTGGGAAGAGGTGGCTTCCAACAAGCGCAGGGCAAAACCCAGGTACACATTTGAAATGAAGCTTCGCATCGCGGACGACGACGTGAAGAAGTTTTACAGCGACATCAAGAACGCGCTTCTGTCATACGGCATGCACGCGAGAATGTCGCGTCACAAGGAGAATTTCAACAAGGGCAGGAACAACATCGCACGCATGGCGATAAACGGAAAGACACTCAAGATATATCTTGCGATAAACCCCGCGGAGATAGATCCCAAATATTATCACCACCGCGACGTCAGCGACAAGAAAGGAGTGGCAGAACTTCCGACAATGATAAACGTGCGTTCAAAAGTTGCAGTCAAGAAGGTGAAAATGCTGATCGACAGGATCGCCGAAGAACTCGTCATATTCCCCAAGAAGTACACTGAACAGGACTTCGCGGCAGACCTGACGACTGAAGGTTTCTCCACTGTCGAACGCAAAGGTTACGGCTATCTCGTGAATCCCGAAGGAGTTGCGCTCAAAGAGGAAGTGGACAAGATCCCCGACGATTTCGCAACCAACGCCGTGGAGTATATCTACGCGCCGGAGAAGGCGAGCCGCTTCATCAAAGCCGAGCTTTCGCTGAAGGAGATCGCCAAGCATTTCAAAGACGGCGACGTCGTGGACATAGCTGCGGTACGCGAAAAGGGATTGTGCGCGGTGAACGCGAATTACCTTTCTGTGACCGAAAGCGACAAGCTGACCAAAAAACTGCACGTATACGCCGACGAGTATACGGTCGCGGCGGCGAAGATGATATGCGTTGCCGGCGGCGAAGCGTATATGATAATACAACCCAAAGAATAACGGAAAAGGCGGATCCGCAATAAACGGGGTCCGCCTTTGACGTAAATTATCAGGAGAAAACGATGTTTGAAGAGATAAGATTGATACCGTATCCGCGCAAAGTCGGCAGAATAAACGGCTACAAGGATTGCACTTCCATCCGCATCAGCGGGCAGAGACGCGTAAACGGCATGGATGTGGGCGAATTTCTCGGCATATACGGAGTGAATACCGGTCAGGACGGCGTAAACGTCAGTTGCGAGACCGGGCTTGACGATTGCGGAACTGAAGGTTATAAACTGAGCATATCAGACGAAGGAGTGAAACTCCGCGCCGGAACCGACGCCGGGCTTATATACGCGCTGGTCACGCTCGCGCAACTGATCGGCAATTACGGCGGAAAGATCCCGGTCTGCGAGATCGAGGATTCTCCGTCGACCGCTTACCGCGGATTCATGCTCGACGCCGGCAGATACTTTTTCCCGAAAGAAGACGTGATCAAGCTGGTGGATCTGTGCGTACTTCACAAGATCAACGCGTTTCACTGGCATCTTACCGAAGACCAGGGTTGGAGACTTGAGTCGGAAAAATATCCCTTGCTCACAGAGAAAGGGAGCAGAAGATCGCATACCAATTTCGGAATAAGACCGCACGGCGGCTTTTATACTAAAAAGGATATAGCCGAAGTCGTGGAATACTGCAGAAAGCGCAACGTCAGCGTTATCCCGGAGTTCGACGTTCCGGGACATTCCGTCGCCGCGCTTTCATGCTATCCGTGGCTGGGATGTTTTGACAGGAAACTCAAAGTGGCGACGCACTCCGGCGTCAAACACGACGTCATGTGCGCCGGGAAGGAGAGCACGTATACCTTCGTAACAGACGTGCTGGACGAGATCGTCGGCTTGTTCGGCGGCAACACCGCATATATTCATATCGGCGGCGACGAAGCTGTCAAAACGCGCTGGAAGATATGCCCGCACTGTCAGGCAAAGATGAAAGAACTCGGGCTGAAGTCTGAAGGCGAACTTCAGGCGTATTTTATGTCCAGGGTCGCCGATCACGTGGTGGAAAAAGGCTTTACGCCCGTGATGTGGAACGAGACAGATCTTTCGCTCCCCTGTCACGAGAAGGCGGTCTGGCAGATATGGACCACGGGCGGCGCGCTGTCCGTAGCCGACATCGCGCGATTTGCGGCAAAACACGGCGGGGTGATAAACAGCGACAGCAATTACGCCTATCTCGACATGCCGTACGCGTACGTGAATCTTGAAAAATGTTATTCGTTCACGCCCATGCCGGACGGAATTGAACCGGGCGGATTTGTCGGTGCGGAAGCGGCTCTCTGGACCGAATACGTGCCGAACTTCAAAAGTGCGTGCAGGAAGTCTCTGCCCAGGCTCTGCGCGCTGTCGGACGCAATGTGGGGCAGATACGGCGGAGATTTTTCCGGGTTCTGCGCAAGACTTGATTTTTTTGAAAAGTATTTGGCGCAACTCGGTTACAAGGGGTCGGGCAGGGCTCAGACCATGCCCGGCAAGGCGAGGGCGTTCTTTCAGAAGATCGTCTTCGAACGCAGACAACTGCATTGGCAGGGTCTGCACAATCTGATAGACAACGCGGCGGTGAAAAGGAAATACGGCAAGGAGAAGAGGTAACTATGTTGGAAAATCCCGTGCTTAAATTCGCGTTCAGATGCGGAGACGACATTCTGACCGCAAGCGGTTCGCGCGACGAGGTGGAGTTCACTTGCGAGTGTTCTCAGAACGGGTACCGTCTGTGGGTGCTCGCACACAAGGATATCGTTCCGTTAATCTGCGAGCTGAGATATAAATACGATTATCCGGCGGGATCCACCGTCTACGCAGGCGGTTATCAGTCGTGGACTCACTCCAGGGAATACGGCGCGCACGAGATACAGAAAGGGCTACGCCTTCCGGTGAGATACGGCATTGCGCGCAAATACGCCGCCGCTTTCGGAGACTACGACTTCGCGACGTATAGCCTGAGAGAAGGGGACTGCCATTCGTTCTATTACACATACGTCAGAGACAAAGACGAGTTTTCTTTTGCGGGAAGCCTGGACGAAAGCCGCGGCTACACGGTGTTTTACCACAACCGCGACGGCGGTCAGATCAAAGTTGTAAAGGATCTTGAAGGACTTACCCTGCGCGCAGGGGAAAGATACAAGCTGTTCGACCTGTATTTCTGCAAAGGCGGAAGAAATCAGGTGTTCGACGCATATTTCGAAAAGCTCGGGACGGGAAAGCCGCGCGAAAAACGGCTGTGCGGTTATACGAGCTGGTATAATCTGTTCGGGAAGATAGACGAACAGAGCGTAATGAGAGATCTTGACGGATTGAAAAACGCAGATATCGGAGCGCAGATCTTTCAGATAGACGACGGATATCAGGCGGCTGTCGGAGACTGGCTTGAGGTCAAGGCGGAAAAGTTCCCTTCGGGTATGAAAAAGCTTTGCGACGAGATCCATGCCCGCGGATTCAAGGCGGGGATATGGCTTGCGCCGTATCTGTGCGCGAAAAACAGCAGAGTCGCCGCAGAGCATCCGGACTGGCTGGTAAGCAAAGACGGAAAACCGGTGATCGGCAACGTCGGCTGGGGCGGCGCTTACGTGCTGGATCCGACAAACGAATGCGTCAGGGAGTACCTCTCCCGGGTGTTCGACGTCGTGCTGAACGAGTGGGGTTACGACATGGTGAAGCTTGACTTCCTTTACGCCGCCGCAATGTTCCCGAAAGACGGAAAGACAAGAGGTGAACTGATGACCGGCGCAATGAAATTTTTGCGTGCCTGTGTAGGAGAAAAGTGGTTATTAGGATGCGGAGTCCCGCTTTTCCCCGCGTTCGGAACATGCGATTTCTGCCGCGTGGGAAGCGACGTAGACCTGAGTTTCAGAGAGAGGATTTTCTCAAAACTCACCAATAACGAGATCGTCTCCACATACAACGCGATGACGTCGTCCGCTTTCAGACAGCATCTTGACGGCAGGGCGTTCGTCTGCGATCCCGACGTGTTTTTCCTGAGAGAGAAAAATCTGAAGTTTACAAAGCGGCAGAAAAAACTGCTTGCGAAATTCAATTCACTTGTCGGCGGGGTGCTTTTCGTGTCCGACAACGCGGCTGAGTACGGAGAAGAGGAGAAGGCGCTCGCAAGAGAATGTTTCGGGCGGCAGGCTACGGTGTCCGACGTCAGATACGCCGCGAAAAACGTGATCGAGATAATATACGAGGAAAACGGAGAGAAAAAGGCGCTCCGTTTCAACGCCGTTGACGGCAGAGTATACGCGGACGGAGAGATATAAGCGGGTATACGCGGCGCGCGTTTTTATGTAATTTTTAAGATTGGACATACTAATATTTGCATAAATTCGCGTGCGTATGTTATTATTATGTTACTATGAAAGAGATAAGAGACCTCAAAAGACTTGAGCGTGCGCGCAAAAAGAAACAGCGTGACAGCCACAAACTCAAACATGCGGACAAGTTCAATCCGTCTGTCGAGACAGGGCTGACTTCCGCTCAGGTGGCGCAACGCGTGCAGGAAGGACTCGTCAACAAAAAGACGGACAATTCCGGCAAGTCTTACGTCAGGATAATATTTGAAAACATTTTCAATTTCTGCAATACGGTCACGATACTGCTCGTCGTATTGCTTCTCGCTATCGGAGCGTGGGACTACACGCTGTCTTCCAGCATAATCCTGCTCAACATCGCGATAGGTATAATCCAGGAGATCAAAGCCAAATGGACGGTGCAGAAGCTGTCGCTGGTCGCTCAGTCCAAGTGCGACGTCATAAGAGACGGCAAACGCGTGAACGTCAACACGACTGATCTTGTTTACGAAGACGTGTTTTTCATACATGCCGGCGCGCAGGTGCCGGTCGACGCCACCGTGCTCGGCGGCTATATCGAGGTCGACGAGTCCATCATCAGCGGAGAATCGCGTCCGGTGCGTAAAGAGACCGGTGCGAAAATACTTGCCGGGAGCAACGTCCATGAAGGCGAAGCTTGCTGCATAGCGAAGCGCGTGGGAAAGGACAGATATATCGAAGGCGTATCCAAAGTGGCTAAGCGCGTAAGCAAACCCAAAAGCAGGATATTCTCCGTGCTCGATTCATTCATCAAAGGCATCACCGTGGTCCTGGTAATACTTGCCGGATTCCTGCTTGTCGCGGACAGAATCACCGTGGGAGGGGAATGGAAACAGACGATAATCACGGTTTCAAGCAGCGTTCTGGGAATGATACCCATCGGAATGTTCCTTTTAACTTCCACCGCGCTTGCGGCAAGCGTGCTGAAACTTTCCAAAAAACACGCGTTGGCGCAGGATCTTTCGGGCATAGAAATGCTTGCGCTGACAGACACGCTCCTTCTTGACAAGACCGGTACGATCACGGACGGCAAACTCGAACTTGTGGAGACGGTGAAGGTGGGAGACGAAGAAAGTCCCGTTGACCTTCTGAACACGATCATGAGCGCCACTCATGACAGCAAATCCACCGCGCTTGCGCTTCTGCAAGGCGTGGGCGAAGGCAACATCATGCCGGTTTCCGATGTGATGAGCTTCAACAGCGCGAGGAAATACAGCGCCGTGACCCTTGAAGGCGGGGCGACTTACGTTCTCGGCGCGCCCGATTTCGTCGGGGTGCTCGAAGGAAAGGTAAAGGAGTGTGTGTCGGAAAACTCCAAGAGAGGAAGGAGAAGCATACTTCTGTCGCGTTATGACGGCGCGATCGCGGATATCGACAAGACAAAGACGACGCCGTGCTTTGTCTTTGCGCTTGAGGACACTCTGAGACCCAACATACGCAAGACGCTTGACTGGTTCTACGAAAACGATGTGGATATAAAGATCATTTCGGGAGACGATACTGAGACTGTCGCCAACATAGCCGGCAAAGCAGGACTCAGGCGGTGCGATCATGCGATCAATTGTGCCGAAGTCAGCGACGAAAGGCTCAGAGAGGTCGCGGCGGATACAGCCGTATTCGGCAGAGTATCGCCTGAGCAGAAAGCCACGATAGTAAAACAGCTTCAGAGCGAAGGCAGGACCGTCGGTATGATCGGAGACGGCGTAAACGACGTGCAGGCGCTCAAGGAGGCTGACTGTTCCATATCCTTCGCCAGCGCGAACGACGTGGCGAGGAATATTTCCAGAATAATCCTCATGGACAACGATTTTGCGTCGATGCCGGACATCGTGCGCGAAGGCAGGCAGGTCATCGGCAACATAGAAAAAGTGTCTGCGCTTTACGTTATGAAGAACATTTTCGTCATGTTCATGACTTTGCTTTACGCTATAATCACCATAGTCACCAAGGAGAACAGCTATCCGTTCGACACCAAAAAGATGCTGATGATCGAGTTCTTCGTGATCGGCGTACCCACGTTCCTGTTCGCGTTGCAACCGACAAAAGCGCGACCAAAAGGCAATTTCCTGAGAAACGTGCTCAAGTCGTCGCTGTCGGCGGCGGTGGGATTGATCGCCGGAACGGGATTTATCATGATCATGAACGGCTTCATAGACTATTCCGCGATAGCCGCCACGCCCGAGGAGGTGGAAGCGATCAAAGCGATCATGGCTACGTTCGCGCTTACGATGGCAGGGTTCGTCTGTCTGACGGTGATAAGTATGCCGCCCAACAAATTCAGGCTTATCGTGATCGGCGTGATGTTCGTCGTATCTCTGCTCGCCGTCTGGTTTGACAACAAGTTCATGAGCGGCACGTTTCTCGGAATGGACTTTGTACCGATGCAATACGCGTGGTGGATAATCGTAAGCTCCGTCATAGCTTTGCTCGCGATGCTGGGTACGCGCTGGGTTATCACATATTTCGACAACAAATACGGCGAGAAGATCGTCGCCGGCATGGATGAAAAGATACGTGATTTCAAAGAGAAGAGAATAGAGAAATACAACAGAAGACACGAGGGAAGAGAGGAAAAGAGTGGAGAAGAAAAGTAATCCGCACGAAAACCACAGAGAGAGGATGCGCACAAGAGTGAGAGAAAATTCTCTGGATTCTCTCAATGAGCACGAAGTTCTCGAATACCTGCTTTATCCGTTCGTTCCGCGCAGAGACACCAACGGGATCGCGCACGAGCTGATCTCCAGGTTCGGGTCGCTTTCCGCGGTCCTCGACAGTGACGCAAAGGCGCTTTCCGCAGTGAAAGGAATGACGGCAAACGCCGCGCTTTATCTCAGTAGTCTTTCTTCTCTGGCGCGCCGTTATCAGTCCGGCAAGATGGGCGAAAAGCCCAAGATGGAGACGCGTGGGCAGATCATGGAATATCTCAGAAGCTTTATGAGCACTCTCGAGGACGAGCGCATATACGCAATATGTGTGGACGGCGCGGGCAGGCTCAAGGAAAGGTGCGAGCTGGGCAGAGGCAGCAGCGACGATTGCCGCCTCAGAGTCAAAGAGCTTGTCATGCTTTGTCAGAATTCGCAGACGAAGTACGTATATCTTGCGCACAATCATCCGTCGGGTATCGCGGCGCCGTCGAGAGAAGACGTCGAGTTCACAAAGTGGGCGGTCATGGCGCTTGAGATTCTTGACGTTCTGCTGATAGATCATATAATAATCGCAAAGGACAAATCTTACAGTTTTTTACAGGACGGCAGACTTGAGGAGTTCAGGAAGTCGTGTCTCAGGTTTCTCGACGAGGGCAGGATCTCCGACAGGAGAACGGAATGAAACGTCCCGTCGTCGGCGTTTACCGGATCACGGTGAACGGCAGAGAATTTACCGTATTCAAAAAAAGAGTGAAGAATCTGACTCTCAGACTGAAGCGTACGGGGTGCGAGGTGACGTCTCCTGTCCACGCAAGCGAAGAGAGGGTGAGGTCTTTTATAGAAAAACACGCTTCGTGGATTGAAAAACACGCGGAAAGAGCAGAAGACAACGCGGGAAAGGTTTGGCTTTTCGGCGTGCCTTACGAAAGGAGGGAAGAGGAGAGCGCGAAGCCGTACGTCGTCTTTTCGGGAGGAGTTTGCCGCATCGGGGGCAAGGACGCAAAGGAGAGAGAAAAAGCGCTTCTCGATCATTACAAGCAGGCTTTGAGCCCTGTTCTTACCGCCTTTTTCGAAAAATGGGAAAAAATCACTTCACTTTCCGTAAGATCGGTCAGCATAACTTCCGCAACGACGTATTACGGGAGATGCGACGTGAAAAAGCGCACCGTCAGAATAAGCTGCCGCTTAGCGGCTAAACCGCACGGAGTGATAGATTATGTTGTCCTGCACGAGCTGTGTCACCTGAAGGTCTGCGGGCATCAGTCGGATTTTTATGCGCTCGTTGAGAAATATATGCCCGATTACAGAGAAAGAGTAAAGCTGATGAAGCGTTCCGGCGGAGCGGCGTGAGTCAGCATAAAAGAGGAAAACAAGTACAAAACGGCAATGAATACCGCCACTTCACGTGGCGGTGTTTTAATGCGTTTTTCACGGGTAATATTGCGTTTTATCCACACATATAAATGATATTGCAAGCGTCGTTTTTTCAGCCGGGTTATCCACAAAAACATTCGTTCTTGTGGATAAGTCTGTGGATAACTTCGCCTTAAAGCGGCTTTTTGCCAAAAAAAGCGCGTTTGCGACATTTTTTGCAGGGCGGATTTTTTATATGGTTTTTATAGGGAAAAGGAGCGTCGTCTGCGTCGTCGCCGCGGCGCTTGTATTCGCGTTTGCCGGGCTGGGAGTTTTCGCCGTGGTGAACACCGTCGCAGACTCCCGTACAGTGCTTGGCGCGATTGTCGTGATAGACGCCGGGCACGGCGGTTTCGACGGCGGCGTAGTGGGTGTGAGCGGCACGAAGGAAAGCGATCTCAACCTCAGACTCGCGCTCACTCTCGGCGGTATACTTGAGGAAGACGGAGTCGGAGTGGTTTATACCCGCACTGCCGACGAGGCTTTGGGAAGCACCAAAAGACAAGACATGTCCGCCCGCGCGGAAATAATAAAAAACAGCAGACCCGACTGCGTGATCAGCCTTCACCTGAACAGCTATCCTGACAAAACGCGCAGGGGAGTGCAGGTGTTTTACGACGACACGGGCAAGGGCGTGAGTTTCGCCTCGTTCATGCAGGAGAGGCTTAATGCGACGATCAACGAAGAATACAGCAAGCGGTCTGATCTTGCGCCGCAGGCAGGGGATTACTTCGTCACGAAATGCGCGGATTGCCCATCCCTTATCATAGAATGCGGATTCATTTCAAATCCCGAAGACGAAGCGTTGCTGAAAACGGAGGCTTTCAGGCGCCGGTTGTGCCGTGAAATCGCAGACGCGGTGATCTTTGCCGTAAGCTGAGCCGGTATCTGCAGAGAAGTAGGAGAGTCCGCGCCGTCGTCGACGGCGGTAACGAAAAACCCTCCGCCGCGGCGGAGGGCGTCGTAAAAAAGCGTCAGGCGAGCACTCTGCGCGCTTCTATGAAATACGACCAGCGCTTTGATGAAATCTGCTCTATGACGGCATGGTCGCTTGCTGTGTGCAGAATATAGTTGTCTCCGAGATATATCGCGACGTGTCCCACTCTTTCAACCCCGGAGAGATTGTATCTGGACGAGTTGGTGAAGAACATCAGGTCGCCTCTCCTGAGGTTTTCGCGGGTAACGCGTGTGCCCTGAAGGACCTGAGTCCTTGTGGTCACGTCGAGCAGAACTCCCGCTCCCTTGTAATATGCGTATTGCGTGAGCGCGGAGCAGTCGAACTGACCCGCCACGAAGTTTTTGTTGAGCACTCCGTTTCCCCAGTGATAGCGCTGGCTTCCCCACACGTAAGGGTAGCCCAGCAGGGATTTGCCCACGGCGATGACGCTTTCCACCTTTTCGCTTGCCTTGTCCATGCGGTATATCGTCGTGTACGAACTGTTGGCGGAAACGTACGCCACCCTTTCTTTGTACACGGTCTTGTACCAGCCGTCTTCAAGCGCGACGAAAGAGACCATGTCGCCTTTGTCGAGAGTTCCCAGCGCCGCATAAGACGTGCCTTTACCGCTTCTGACGGTGAGACCGTTGGTCAGCGAAAGGACGAGTACGTCCTGTTCTGAAGAGGCAGGGGGCTGACTGCCGCCGTTCTGGTTCTGACCGATATAGTTTGCGTAGATCAATGCGTCGATTTTGTCCGCTATGGAAAATGCCGGAGAATCGTTTCCGCCCGACTGCCCGCAGGATACGAGCGCGAACAGAGAAACGCACAGCAAAGCCACGGCGGCTATAACAGTTACAGTCTTCATTTTCTGTCTCCTTTGTAGTATTACGGATCATGTCCGCAAGCACATTGTAACGGTTATTATACCTGAAGGTCAACACACAAAATTTTCCAACAGGTCTGATAATTTCCGCGCCCGTGTCAATAACGCAACATTTCGTATGAAAAGCCGGTAGCCGGGCAAAGGAGTTTCTCTCTTGTAATCACACGCAAGGTATGGTATAATAAACGCAGTTGAGACGCTATGGCGTCTCATGGAGGTAATTATGAAACGCAATTCAATGTGCCCGATATGTTTCCTGAAGACGATCTTTACGCGTCCGTCAAAGGTGAGCAACGTATATCCGACGCGCAAGTACGACGAGGGAACTCTGACTTCGCCGCCTATGGGCTGGTCGAGCTGGAATACATTCAAGAACAACATCGACGAAGATCTGATCTACGAGACCGCAGTCGCGATGAAGGAAAAGGGACTGCTTGCCGCCGGCTATGACAGAGTGAACATGGACGATTGCTGGCACAGTTCGCTGAGAGACGAGGACGGCAACCTTCAGGGAGACCTGACCCGTTTCGCGGGCGGCATTGAAAATCTTGTCAGAAGGATAAACGCGCTGGGTCTGAAGGTGGGGATATATTCTTCCAACGGAACGCTGACCTGCGAAGATCTGCCGGCGAGCCTTGGCAACGAATACCGCGACGCTTACACCTTTGCGAAATGGGGAATCGAATTTTTCAAATACGATTTCTGTCACAACGTGCCTTTGCCGTATTACGCGCCGTTGGTTTACGGGATAGAGCTGACTGAAAAAGGGAAAAAAGAAGGAAAATTCTATCCTTGTACGGACGCGCGATTGGAGGGACTTGCAAAATTCATGCCGAGTAAGAAACTGTCCACAGGCTGTTTTGTAAGCGGTATGGACAAGTGCCGCGGCGCGATGGAGTACAACAACGTGTACAGCGAAGAGGGCGGCGAGTACGTGCTGACGCTTTGCTGCAAGAAGACAAACAGTCAGTATGAAAAGCTGGCGATGGTCACCGTGAACGGAGACGTTTATCTTTGCCCGGTGCCTCCGCAGAAATTCTGGAATCTCACATCGCGTTTCCAGATAAAGATCAGACTTGAAAAGGGCGTCAACAAGGTGCGTATATTCAATCCGGTGTCAAGCCGCGCGGACAGTTCCATGCTTCAATATCTGACGATGGGCAAAGCGCTCAAAGCGGCGACTGCGAGAGTTGCGGAGGAAACGGAAAACCCTGAAAAACCCATTGTCTATTCGATATGCGAATGGGGCAAGAATCAACCGTGGAAGTGGGGAGCGCTCGCAGGAAATATGTGGCGTACGACGGGAGACATAATCCCGCGCTGGTTCTGGATAAAGATGATATACGAAAAGACGGTGAAGCTGTACGGGTACGCGTCCGTCGGCGCATACAACGACCCCGACATGCTCGAGGTGGGCAACGGCAACCTTACCGAGGAGCAGAACAAGTCGCATTTCGCGCTGTGGTGCATGATGGCGGCGCCTCTCGTACTGGGCAACGACGTCAGGAAGATCACGGACGAAGTGCTTAAAATAGTAACAAATAAAGATCTGATCGCGGTCGATCAGGACAAGCTGGGCAAAGCGGCTAAAAGAGTTGTCAAGGGTAGCGTGGATATTCTTGCAAGACCTCTGGAAGGCGGCGCGGCGGTATGTCTGTTCAATAAAAAGAGAAGAGCGAGCAAAGGATCGATAAGCGTTGAAAAGCTTATAAAAGACGGCTACGCAGGGCTTGATAGCGGCGGGAAATACGTCTGCAAAGAGGTTTATTCGGGCAAAACTTACCCGCTTGGGGACAGGATAGAAGTGCCTCTCACCGGCGACGGATGCGAGGTCGTGTTGCTGAAAAAAGAATGAACGGTATTCAAGAAGCAATTTTAACAGACACGAGCGCGAAAAAATCAAAATTTCGCGCCCGCGTTTTTTCTTGCGTTTTGAAAGCGCGGTTATTGTCAATAATCGTGGTATGAAAAGAGGATGCGGATGCGGCGGCTGTCTTTCAAAAATAGTGATTGCCGTGATTGTGATATTTTTCGCGCTTTACTGGGGGTATTCTTCGCTTACTCTCGAAAAGCTGGGCAAAGCCGACGAAGCCGGCATGTTCGGATTTTTGGGGGAGAGGTACGAGGACAAGTCTCCGCGAGATCTGGGCATTGAAGATCTGACGCTCAGGGAGATAATAGAGTGGTTTTTCCGCGACGAAGGAGAAACCGCTCCTTAACGGAGCGGCTTTGCAAGACCTTTCAGTCCTTTACGCGTTCGGCAAGTTCGTTTTCGAAATTGTAGAATCCGTCTGCTTCGTCTTTCAGACTCATTTCTAGATTGTCGACGTCGATCTGTCTTGCTTTGGACGGGTTGGTCTTCTTTTCGGAATTTTTCTTCTTTTTCATCAAATTCACCTCCCGATATTATTGTGCGCCGGCGCGCCGCGTTTATTCCTTGCGATACGTGTTGCCTGCAAGCTCCTTTTATGATACAATTGAGGTATGAAAAAAGGAGACATAATTGACGTTGAAATAACTTCTTCGGGAATGGAAGGAGAGGGCGTGGCGCGCGTGGACGGCATGGTCGTTTTCGTTCCGCTTTGCATGCAGGGCGAAAAGGTCAGGGTCATGGTACGCGAGGTGAACAAAAAGTTTGCCAGAGCGAACGTGATCAAGGTGCTTGAGGCGAGCGCTGACAGAGTGTATCCGCTTTGCCCGGTATTCTACCGCTGCGGCTGCTGCGACATGCAGCATATAAAATACGAAAAGCAGCTTGAGATAAAAAAAGCCAACGTTGAAGCCTGCCTGTACAAAGCGCTTGGCAGAAAGGTCAACGTCGACGACGTGCGCGGCGACGGCGTGATATTTGGTTACCGCAACAAGATACAGGTGCCTCTCGCCGTGGCGGGCGGAAAAGTCGTGGCGGGCTATTACAAAGGCAACACGCACAGCGTCGTGCCGTTCGGTGAAAGAGTCAGGGAAGACCTCGGCGCATGCGTGATGTACGAAAGAGGCATGCAGGACGTGCTGGACGCATTTCTCGGCTATGCCGACGACGCGGGACTGGATTGTTACGACGAGCGCACGGGGAAAGGTTTTCTTCGTCACTTCGTGGCGCGCAGAGTGGGAGACAAATATGCCGTGGTCGTCGTGGGCAACGGCAAAAAACTACCGCTGGAAAAGAAGCTTATAACTGCTTTAACAAACACGGGCAGGAAATTTTCACTTTATTTTGACAGCAATACGAAAAAGACCAACGTGATTATGACTTCAGATCTTTCCGTGATCTGCGGAGAGGAGAGACTGACCGCCGACATACTTGGCGTAAAGGCAAAAGTCAGCCCGCTTTCTTTTATGCAGATCAACGACGGCGTAAGGGATATGATATATTCGCGCGTAGCCTCGATGATAAGCGAAAGCGGTGAAAAGGTCGTCATAGACGCTTACAACGGCGCGGGCGTGCTGACCAACGTGCTTGCGAGGAGCGCTGAAAAGGTTTACGGCATAGAGATCGTGCCGGAGGCGGTGGCGGACGCAGACGAACTGACAATGAAAAGCGGAAATTCGGGCAAGGTGAAGAACGTGTGCGGAGACTGCGCAAAAGAGCTTCCTGCGCTTGCCGAGAAGCTCAGAGAAAGCGGCGGGAAATTCTGCGTCGTTCTGGACCCTCCCCGCAAAGGCTGCGACGCAAGGGTCATTGATGCGATAAAATCCGCAATGCCGGACAGAGTTTATTATGTCTCCTGCAATCCCGCGACGCTTGCGCGCGATCTGGCGCTTCTCGACGACGCATACGACATATCCTGCGTTTCGCCGTACGACATGTTCCCACAGACAAAGCACGTCGAGACTCTCGTTTCGCTTATCCGGAAGTGAGAGCGGAAAAGAGTATGTTTTATGCCCGGGGCTTGCGTCCCGGCATTTTTCATTTTACTTGTACGCACGCCGTCGCAGCCTGCGTATAACCCTTAGTCATCAACATTGACAAGAGTTTATACATGTGCTATGATTTGATGGTAAGGAGGGAATTGTTATGAAAAGAAGAGTTCCTGTTTTGATAACGGCATTGTTGCTGAGTGCGGTATTGCTGAGCTGTCTTGTCGCGTGCATGCCTTCCGATCCGGACGAAGCGGCGGCAAATCTTGAAAATGCAGGGTATATTGTCGTTTCCGTCAAAGCCGACGGCGGTTCAGGTGTGACGGATTATCTTCTCCCCGACGGATGCACGGCGTACGTCAGCGCATACAAAAAGCACGACCTTATAGGCGAGGGAGAAAGCATTGAAATGTACTATTTCAAGGACAGCGATTCCGCCGCCGCATATATGGAGAAGAACGAAGGCTGGGCGAACGAGATCAACGACCTGATCGTAGAAAAAGAAAACCTCTACAGAGAAGGCTATATTACAGAAGAGGAATTCACGACGCTGAAAGAAATTCTCGAAAGCACCGTGATGAAAAAGGAAGGAAACCTGGTATACAAAGGAACGGCTGAAGCGGTCAAAGCCGCTAAGTGATCCGGATGTATACAACATTGGCGGCTCGGAAGAGCCGTCTTTTCGGAAGAGCCGTCTTTTCATCTGATTTATTTTGCCGGAGAAATTTTATCTGTCGGTTATAATTTTTGTTGACAATTTTTATCCCATAGGTTATAATTGTGCAAAAGATCACAATGTGCAGAATCGAACAGGAGAATGAGATGAACGAAAAAACAAAGAGCGCGCACCGCGTACGGATATATCTGAGATTGTGCACTTGCGGTAAATGCGATCCCGAAAAACTGCTGAGAGAAGAACCCGTGTTCGAGGGTATGCGCCCTGCGGGGAAAGATCTTGAGACGGAAGTCAACTGTGAATACGACGCGGACATAAACAACATGATCCGCAAGACGATCAAAAGATATGTCGGGAAAGAGGAGGACATGAGAAAGACGCTTGATCGTACGGGCGCCGAACTTTATCTCGTGATCGTCGCAGACATTGCAAAGGACAGCGACGAGCCTTACCCCATGCTTTCTCTCGACGACGACGTGATCGGATTTCTTTACAGATCGGGTGCAAAAGAAGATCTGGATTATTATATAGTCTGACGGGTCGTGGAAGCGCGCAAAGAGAGCGCGCAGGTAAAGTCTTGCCCTGAAACGACGACTATTGTCGGAGAGGGGAAAATCGCAAAGAAATACGAAATAATTCTTGATAACGTTACGTTAATATGTTATAATTGTAGCTGATGTCGACGAAGATCTGCGACGACAAGATCTCCGCAGACAAAAAGCGGTGAAAGCGGCTGAAAAGCGGCGGTAGCCGATATGACAAAACAAAAAATCACGCGCGGCAGCGCGGAAAATCAAAAGCAAACCCAAGGAGGAAATTATGGCAAGCGACAAACAGGCTAAAGCACAGAAGGTCTACAAGACCATGGTAAAAGCCCTCAAGGCTAAGGACTGGCACTTTGAAGAGCGCGATAAAGATCTCACTATCGTTTCTTCTTACACCGGCGACGACATCCCCATTCACTATCTGATGAGAGTGGACGCAGAAAGAGAAGTTGTTCAGTATATTTCTCCGCTTCCTTTCAACATTGAGGAAAGCAAGCGCGTTGACGCGGCAGTGGCTGTCTGCGTTGCGAACTACGGTCTTGTAAACGGCTCATTCGATTTCGACATTTCAGACGGAGAGATCAGATTCAGACTCACCACGAGTTTCTGCGACAGTGAGCTCGGAGAAGGCTTCTTCTACGATATGATGGCAACCGCAGTCGTAACCACTGACAACTACAACGACAAGTTCATGATGCTCAACAAGGGTATGATAACTCTGCAGCAGTTCATCGACAACGAGTGATCTTTATTCAGTGAACGGACTGTTTCGTCCGGAGCACAGAAAATAAGGTTGCAATACCAACCGTGCCGCGCCAGAAATGCCGCGGCATTTTTCGGTAAAAACACTGACCGTCATGAGGAAGGACAAGAGAAGCGTTTGCTTTTGACGTAAAAAATAATGGAAGACGAGCAATTTTCTGCGCCGTTATTGTCATTGCTAAACGTTTATGCTATAATTTCATTGTCTGGGAAAGAGAGCTTTCCCCGGGAGAGGATAAGGGTTTTATGCAATTCACAAAAACAGACAAGAAAGAAATGCCGGCAATATATGCCGCAATGCAGGAAAATTTCGTCAGCGACGAATTGCGCGATTACGAAAGCGCGCTTGCCGTACTCGATGACGAGAGATACGGGGTTTACCGCATTACCGAAGACGGTTCTGAAGTCGGGTTCATATGTTTATGGAGCCTCGGAGAAGTCACTTTCGTAGAGCATTTCGTAATATATTCCGACTACCGCGGAAAAGGCGTTGGCGGCAGAGCGATAGACTTCGTATGCGAAAAATTCGGCAAGGTGATACTTGAAGTGGAAAAACCTGAAGACGAAATAAAGAGAAGGCGCATAGCTTTTTACGAAAGGCACGGTTTCACCGTGAATCCGCAGCCTTACTCACAGCCGGCTTACCGCAGCGACAGCGAGTGGGTCCCGATGAGGCTGATGAGTTTTCCCTGCGCGCTCGAAGATTTCGACGGCACGGTGAAGCGGCTGTACGACGCGGTTTATCATGTGGAATATAGCGCAAGCGGAGGAGCGGTATGAAAGATTGCAAAGAAAGGATAATTGTCAGAAAACTTAACGCAAAAGACGATTTCAGGCGCGTTGCAGAGCTGATATACTATACGGACGATTACATTTTTCCGTATCTTTACTGTAACGACGTAAAGAAAGCCGCCGAAGTGATGAGCAGAATGGTTGCGGCGGATACGGTATACAATTACCGGAACGTCACCGTGGCGCTCCTGGACGACAAGATAATAGGCATTGTGATCGCCGTCAGGAAGCCTTTTGAAGTAGTGTTGAAAAACATGGCGGACTGCTTTATCGACGCGGGCGAGATAATAGACGAAAGATTTTCAAAAGTGTTCAACGAATACTACAATTTGTTCGATTGCACGTCGCCGGGGATTTATATCGCGAACGTATGCGTGGACAAGAAATACAGAGGACTGGGAGTCGCCGGAAAAATGCTTGACGCCGTTCTCGAAGATGACGAAGAATACGAACTGGAGACCGTCAAAGCAAACGAAAGCGCGCTCAGGCTGTACACGTCGCGCGGTTTTGAAATCGAATTCGAATATCCCGGATTTACCGCCGTGCCTTGCTATAAAATGAAAAGAGAAAAACGCTGAGGGGGAATTATATGGACGTTTTTATAAGTTACGAACATCAGTCAAAGTCTGTCGCCGACAACATATGCGCGGTGCTTGAATCAAAGGGAGTGAGGTGCTGGTACGCTCCGAGGGACGTATACGGAGATTACGCGACTTCCATCGTGGACGCGATAGAGGCGTGCAAAGTGTTTGTCCTGATCCTGAGCGAAAACGCTTCCAACTCTCCGCACGTGCTCAACGAAGTGGAGATGGCATACAAGAGAATAATAGAGGGAGAGATCACCATCGTTCCTTTCAAGCTTGACGAAGGCATGCTTTCAAAGGCGATGGAGTATTACGTAAAACGTCTGCACTGGATCGACGCTGTCAGCGAACCTCTCGAACAATCCATCCTGAAGCTTTACGATCAGCTGGTTCCGATACTCGGGCTCAGGAAAGAGGAGGAGGTGCTTGAAGAAAAGGCACCCGAAACAAATCTTCAGAGGAAGAACGTGCAATATTATTCTTCGGAAGATTATGTGGAAATAAAGAGGCTGAGGAAAGAAGACGAGTTGCTTTACGAATACGAACTGCCCGTTTATGACAAACTGCTTTTCGGCAAAAGCGACGTGGCGGCGCTCGATTTCGACACGCTCGACCCACGCAGTTCGATGCGCAGGCTGTGTCGTCCGGAGATTTCCAAGAGGGTGTGTTTCTGTTACAACGAGGATATGGTCAGGGAAGGAAACGACCTGTGCGCCGAAGATCCGGACACGAAGTTTTGTCACCTCGACCTCAGGAAAGACAACGTTGAAGAAAAGATCGAGAGCGCGATGCGTGAAAGCGGAGTGAAAGGCTTCGATTTTCTCAATCTGACGATGGCGATCATGGATCTTGAAAATCCATTCAAAACTTTGAAAAAGCTCAAGGAATTTCTCAATCCGGGCGCTGTGGCTTTTGTCAGAGACGTAGACGACGGCGTTGTTTTCGCGTTCCCGGACGAAGACAATCTTTTCGGACAGTTCAAGGAATTTTACAAGCTTGATCTGCTCAGCGGCTCGCGGTATTCCGCGCGTCAGGTATACAATCTGATGCGAAAGCTGGGCGCAAAGGACATCAGGCTTGAGAGGTGCGGTCTCAGTTCTGCGTCTATGGATTTCAACAAGCGGCGTCTGCTTTTCGATTGCTGGTTCGGGTTTATCCCCAACGATTTCAAGCGCATGCTGGCTGATAATCCTTCAGACGAAGTGGCAAAAGACGTACTTAAATGGGTGGACGAGCATTACGACGATCTTGAAGAAAAGTTTTTCGATAATAATTTCCTTTTCCACAGCGGTTACTTTATTTATTCGGTGAGATTCTGAGAAAAGATCAGGTACCGTTCAACAGAAAACGCCCGCTTTTCAGCGGGCTTTTTGTGTAAATTCATGCACATAAACGCGTCTTAAAAGAATAGTGACAACAAGACGGCGAAGCATGTTATTTATTTCACATATTTTGTCTGAACTGCGCGCGGTAACGGCTGGGAGTCGTTCCGGTCATGCGTTTGAAGACGTTTGCGAAATAATGCTGATCTATGAAATTCAGCTTGTCAGAGATCTCGCAGACGGTTTCTTCGCTTGTTCTCAGATACATTTCGGCAAGTTCGATCTTGCGCCTGATATAGTATTGAGCGGGCGTCATATTGAATTCTTTTTTGAAAGAACGTATGACATAGTTGACTGAATAGTGCAGACTTTCGGCGATGTCTTTGATCGTCAGATTCCTGTGGGAGTTGTAGTCAAGCATCTGTTTCACTTTGTATGCAACGCTGTCCGCGGCTCTTTGCAGAGAGAAATTCAGGTCCACAATAAAGCTGAAAAAGAGCAGAGTCGCATATTTGACGAACTGATCGATATTGTCGTTATAAGTTCTGAGCAGGTCTTTCATGCCGGAAAACACGTATTCGGCATTGAAATTTTCAATGATCAGACGATTCCGGGGGAGATACAACTCAAGGAGACTGTCCACAAGTTTTCCGTCCACCACGATCCATTCCACTTCCCACGGAGAAGAATCGTCGGCGACGCAGGTGTGGTCGCTGTATTTCGGCAGCAGAAACACGTCGCCTTCGCTGACGCTAAAAGAAGCGCCGTTCACGCTGACCGTGCCGCTTCCTTTTTTCATATAAGCAATGCCCGTTGCCCGAAAGTTGAACCGCTGAGACGGTTTTGTCGCGGGATTGCGCTCAGAGCCGTTGCTTCCGATCATGCCGACGAAGAATGGCATTGACGGGTTGTAATAATTCCAAAGCTCCACGTATTCCCCGGGGAGGTTTATTTTTTTAACTTTCATAATCAGTTTGCCGTCTTTTTTGCATGTGTGAAATATGTTAAAATTATAATAGCATACCGTGCGAACGTTTGCAAGAGCCAGGGAGACAGTGTGATGGGGAAAATCGCGAATTTAAGGTACGATCTGCAAAGTTACTGGGAAAGGCCGAGGAAAAACGAATACGTTTCTTATAAAGAGGTTTTCAATTTCTGCGCCGGAGGTATGGGCATAAAGACGCTGGGGTCGTTGCTTTCATATATGACACTTGCGTCAACGTGTCTGCTGTTCGGCGCCGTTTACGGTCTGAGTCCCAGGCATTTCATCATCCTCACCGTCATCACCAACGTCATCAGCATCTTAAAGACGCCGTTCATAAGCATGCTTGTGGACAACACTCATACTAAGATAGGGAAATTCCGGCCGTACGTGCTATGGGCAGGGATACCGACGGCGATCGGGATCGTCGGAATGGCTTTCATACCTCTGGACGCGCCGCCGGTCGTCAAGGTCGTCGTCGTGGGTATTCTTATAAATCTGGTCACGATCGCTCAGCCGCTTTACAACAACGCATATATGGGCGTTTCTCAGATAATCACGCCCAATTCTTACGAGCGAACCAAGATCCTCAGTATATCAGAATTTGTCGCGAATCTCGGTCCCAGCCTGGTTCAGCTTCTTTTGCCGTCGCTTGCCGGACTTTTTCTGGGCAAGGACTGCATGACAAATATTCTGACTTACAGGATATTTTTTCCGATATTCGCGGTCGCAGGTTTTCTGATGGGACTTCTTGTGATGACCGGCACCAGGGAGCGCACGCTGGTAAAGGAAGAGGAAAAGGCGGCGAAAGTGCCGTTTTTCAAAGGCGTAAGGGAGCTGAGCAAAAGCCGCTATTTCTGGATCGTATCTCTGTCAAAGTTTTTCGAAGGTTTCAAGGGCGGCATAGGCGTGCTTCTCACCTGGGTATGCACGTATCAGCTGAACAATTCCGCGGCGCTCGGGATTGTTCAGAGCATAGTGTCCTTCGGGTTTACGCCGGGCATAATACTTGCTCCGTTGCTGATAAAGAAAATGGGCGCGAAATATTCTACGTTCTTTGCTCACGCGCTCAATTGCGTTGCGGCGGCGCTGATGTTGCTGACGTTCAGGAAAGGATTCGTATTTTTCGTTATTGCGTTGTTCTTCTACAATTTCGCTTCGGGTCCGCAGTACATAATGCAGACCAGCCTTCTTTCCGACGGGCTGGACTACCACCAGGACAAATACGGCACCCGCCTGGAGGGGTTTGCGCAGAACTTCATGCTGATGATAACCACGGTCGGCACGATACTTTCCACGGTCACCTTCTCGATCATATACGAAACGTTCGGTCTCGTTGCGGACGAAACGACGGGGCTGACCGATTATTCTATACTCACAGACGCGGCGGTCAGGGAGCCGATCATACAATGGGTCGTCATTGTCGTCATAATAGCGGCGGCGCTTTCTGCGCTTCCTTATCTTTTCTGCAACCTGAAAGCGAAAGATATGGTGGAGATAAGAGAAAGGCTGGAATACAAGAAATTCTGTGGCAGAGAGGAGTGCGCCGGCTTGCCGGAAGAGGACAGAAGAAGACTTTACGTCGAATATCTTGAAGGCGTTGAACGCGAACAGGAAGCAGAGCGCAAAAAGATAGAAGAGCTGAAAAGAGAGGCTGACGAAAAACGCGCGGCGCAGGAAAAGGAAAAAGTCGATTTTGAAAAGAGCGTAACGGCAATGAAAGAACAGAAACGCGCGGAGGGCGTGCCCGAAAAGCTGATAAAGTCAGCTGAAAAGGAGATGAGATCAGCCCGCAAAGCGGAGCTGAAAGCGAGGTCGAAAAAGAGAAGAGAGGCGCTCATTGCAGACTTCAAGGAGTTCCGCGCAAGGAAAAAGGAGTTTATAAAGCGCGACGTTGAAGAGAGAAAAGCGCGCGGAGAAAAGGGCTTTTTGAGAATACTCGCAAAGGAAAAGTTTGAAGATACCGTCCTTGCGGAAAACGTTGCGGCGGCTGAAGCGGCGGCGGAAAACGCGCTTGACGGCAACGGAGGCGTAAAATGAAAAAGTGGAAGAAAGCGTTGCTTATAGTCGTATGCGTTATCGGCGTACTCGCGCTGATGGCGGGCATAGTAGCGGGCAGCTGCGCGTTGTTCGGCTTGGCGGTAGAGGATGACTTTACTTTCACCGCATACGACGGCAGCAAGGGCGGAGACAGAATACATTTTCTCAACGTCGGCAACAGCGACGCGATACTTCTCGAAAGCTGCGGCAAGTTCGCGCTGATAGACTGCGGCGAGGACAACGACAATCCGCGCGGGCTGAGCAGCCTTGATCTGACCGGATACGAAGATTACGTGGTGGATTATCTGAACTCGTTCTGCGCCGGCGAAGACGGGCAGATATACCTGGAATTCATAATAGGCACGCACGCTCATTCAGATCATCTGGGCGGCTTCGACACCGTGCTGGCGCAGGACAACGTGCACCTTGAGAGGGCGTATTTAAAGCGCTATTCAGAAGAAGGGATAAAGAAAGCGGAGGTCAGCGGCTGGGATAATAAAGAGGTTTACGAACAGACGGTCGCCGCCGTTGAGGCACAGGGCGCGGAGCTTGTGCAGGACTTAGAGGACTTGTCGTTCGCTTTCGGAAATTTCAGCATCACTCTGTTCAACGGGCAGGAAGCGGACCCCGACGACAAGGTCGGAGAAAACGAAAACTCGCTGGGCGTGCTTGTCGAAAAAGACGGTTACAGGGTATTCCTTGCGGGGGATATCAACAATTTCGACGGCGATGAAAAGAGACTGGCTCCGGAAATCGGCAAAGTCAACGTGCTGAAGCTGGGACATCACGGATACCTCGGCTCGTCCACGTTAAGTTATATAAGGACTCTGGACCCTGACATGGCAATACAGACCAACAACAAGCCGGCGAACTTATCCGTGCAGATCGTCGTGACGATGATCAACATGACTCCGATATATCAGACCGCAAAGCATAACGGGATAATCCTGGACATCACGGACGTCGGCGACGTCAGGCTGTACGACAAAATTGATTTAGGGTGAGACAACAGGATAAACGACAGCGTTCAAAGAAATGAGATCAAAAGTTTTTCCGCTTGAGATAATGGCGGAACACCGGAGAGAGAAGGAAAGTACATGGGCACGAAATTTTCGTGCCCGTGTACGTTAAACTGTATTTTCAATTATTGTTTTTTCTTGACGTTTTGCCTGCTCGTTTTCCGGGTTGCCAAAAGTATTGCTTTTGTCGTTTTGACTTGCTCATACGCTTTTTCGCCTTGCCGTTTCAGCTGGGCGCGGCAATTTGTTTCAGGACTACCGTCATAGTCTCAAAGGGTCTCAACGCTATCTTTCCGGCGCCGATCGGGGTAAGGGTCGTGACGAGCATATCGGCTTTAAAGCGCTCGTCTTCGTCAAAGTCGGATATAAGGTTGAAGGTCTGCGTGGCGCCCGAGCTTTCGTAAAGTCTTACGACGGTCAGGTCCTTTTCGCGGTGAACAGAATCCACGATAACGTTTGAGTTATCCGTTCTCACTCCCTTGACTTCCGCCGTGAACGGCAGGACTACGGGCGGTCTGTTGAGCTCGTAGGCGTGTTTTCTTATGTCGCTGTCTTCAACGCCGCCCGCGTGCGGGAAGATCGCGAAAGAAAATTCGTGCTCCCCTCTGTCCGCTTCGGGGTCCGGGTATACGGTTGAGCGCAGGAGGTTTAGACTGATCTTGCCGTCCTTGACGCGGTGTCCGTATTTGCAGTCGTTGAGAAGGGAAAAGCCGTAGCCGCCTGAGGAAACGTCCACCCACTTGTGCGCGCAGACTTCGAACTGCGCCTTCTCTACGCTGTTTTGCGTTTTCGTGCTTCTTCCTATATGCCCGAACTGGATGTCGCAGCTGACGGTATCCGCAAAATCGGCAGGGAAGAAATCCGCCCTCAGCATCTTGTGCGTTTCGTGCCAGTCGGCTTTGTTTTCGAAGTATACGGCCGGGCTGTCTGCGGTCAGATATACAAGACGTCTTACAGTCGAGTTGCCGTAAGAGAAAAGCTGTTCCATGCCCGCTTTGCCGTCCTTTACGTAAGGCTTTGACGAGACGAGCTTCATCTTTTCGCTCGCGAACTTCTCGTAATCGGGGCGTATGTCCCACGCGTTGTAAGGTATCATCCGTTTATCCGTATATATCCTCATCGTGCCGGAAGCCGTTTTTATAAATTCGCGCCCGTCTGCGTTTTTAAGGATAAGACCGATTATCTCTCCGTCTTTATTGAAAGTCGCCCTGACCTGCGCGTTCTCAATGCTTTCGCCGTCTGAAGAAAGCCCGGAGTTTGCCTTTTCCTGCGTAGTTTCTTCAAGCGCGGCAGATGAGTACGCTTTTGCGGAGAAGCAGTACAGTCTGCCGTTTTCGGAAACGTATCCGCTTCTTCCGAACGGGCAGTCGTTTATTACGCTCGGCTTGTCGCCTGTTTTCAGCGCGGACAGCGCGCTTTCTCTGAGCTTAGCAAGTTCCGCCTGCATGACAGGGTAACGCCTGTGACATTCTTCGTAGATGCGGTTTATCGAGGAGCCGGGCAGCATATCGTGGAATTGATATAAAAGCAGTTCTTTCCACACTTTGTCCAGTTCGCTTTCCGGATAAGCCCGACCTTTCAGGGCGGCGCAGGCGCAGAGCCATTCGGTGAGGCAGAGCAGTCTTTCCGTCGTGCGGTTAAAGCGTTTCATCCTGCCCTGAGTGGTGTACGTGCCGCGATGTTTTTCAAGGTAAAGTTCTCCTTTGTATTGCGGCAACTTGTCCTTGTCTTTAGCCAGTTCGTCAAAAAATTCCTTTGCCCGTGTTTGTTTTACGCGGGGAAGCCCGTCGATCTCCTTGCATCTTTCGATCATTTCCAGGTGATATTCGCCCGGTCCTCCTCCGCCGTCGCCTATCCCGTAAAGCATCATCGCCTTATCGCTTATATTGCGCTCGCGGTAACACTTTTCGGTTACGTCCGCGGCGAGCGGGCTTGCGGTGGAGTTGTAATCGCCCTCCGGCGGCATATGTACGAGAACTGCCGAATCGTCGATCCCGTGCCATACGAACGAGTGGTACGGGAATTTGTTGACCGTGTTCCAGCTCAGCTTTATCGTCATAAATCTGTCCACGCCGCAACCGCGCAGGATCTGCGGCAGGTTGCCGCTGTAACCGAATACGTCGGGCACCCACAGCATATCGCAGTCAAACCCGAATTCTTCCTTCCAGAAGCCTTTGCCGTATTTGCATTGACGGATAAGACTTTCGCCCGACGGTACGTTGGTGTCCGGCTCCACCCACATACAGCCCTGCGGTTCAATCCTGCCGTCCACTACCGCTTTCTTTATCTTTGCGTAAAGGGCGGGGCGGTTGTTCTTCATCCACTCGAACTGTTGCGGCTGACTTGCGCCGAAGACGTAAGACGGATATTTTTCGATATTCGCGAGCGCGTTTGAAAAAGTGCGTTCCGCCTTTCGCTTTGTCTCGCGTATCGGCCACAGCCAGCCAAGGTCGAGGTGCGCGTGACCTGTTGCGTACAGCGTGAAATCGGTGCGTTTGTTTCGGCTCAGATACGGTCTGAGTATCTCGCGCGCCTTATTGCATGAGCTTTCCGTAGGGCACGCCGCAACGAGGCACGCCTTTCTCAACGCCGCGTTTATCCCGCGCTTTTGCGCTCCGCTTGAACATATCGCGGAATACTGATACAGAGAGAGGAAGTCGTAAAAATAAGCGTGTATTTCGCGGTTGAAACGCGCTACGTACGCGCCCTTGAACGGCGCGCCGTCTTTGCGCCTGTTGTTGCCGCCTTCGACCCATACGGTGAGAGGTTTATCCGCGGCAGGTTTAAGCTTTGAAAGCGCGACGACTTTTTTGCCTTTCACCGGTTGCATAAAGTCGGCTATGCCCAGCACGTCTGTGAGCCCCTGCACGACGCCGTCGTCGTTGAAGATACAGCCTTCGCCGCCCAGATCGAGTACCGCTACGCAATTTTCCGCGTTCCGCACCGCCTCTGCCGGAAGGGTGGCGGTCAGCTTGTACCAACAGCATGAAAAGAGTTTTCCCCACTTTTGTCCGCGCGTTATCTTTTCGTAAGACAGAGTATTGCGTTTTTCGTAAGGAACGGGTTCGTCTGTCACGGCAATTTCGCAATCGAAAGCAACGAGTTTTTTGTAAACGTTTTGCTTTACGATCTCCAGGTGAGAAGCTATAAACGGGTTGCGGATATAAGTGAGAATGGTTTTTGTGTTTACGTCCATATATTTCCCCTTATTGTTTTATACTTATATAATATGCGCACGAGGTAAGCGGGTCAAGGTCTGAATAAGATAAAAATGTGTAAATAAGCGCCTGAGTATAAAAAATGAAAGCGCCAATATGCTATAGTGGCGTGTTTGTAGTGAATCAAATGGACATGATAAATCGTTGCAAATACACAGAAATACGAAGGAAATAATATAAAATGCCACGAGGTTCAAATCCTCAACACTCCGCAAACGGAATCGTATTTAATTTACGGTTCCGTATTTATTGTTACACAATGAAAAAATCGCGCTTTTCGACGCGATTTTTATGGCGTTCCCGGCGGGCGCGACGCGTTAAGAAAACATGCCGGTGGCATGTTTTTAGCCAAAGCGGGGAGCAATCTGAGATGGCGACCTGGAGGGGTGAGCGGAGCGAACCGTGAACCTTCGGTTTGATTGCCGCCGAGAACGGCATAGTGAATTGTCAAACCAAGTGCAACACTTTTTGCAATTCTTGTTCAAATAAATCTGCTGGTGTTTTGTAACCAAGCACTTTCTTAGGTCTGGCGTTAATTAACGCCAGATATTTTTTTAGAGTCTTC
>CALWKT010000070.1 GCA_944381335.1 uncultured Christensenellaceae bacterium | reverse complement strand
ACATAAGCATTTTGAACGAAGCGGTAAACCAGTATTATTACGACTATATCGACCTGTATTTCACGATGCTCAAACTGGACAAGTCCAACCCGCGCGTAGCAGAGATAGACAAGGCGCTCAAAGACTCTTACAAGACTTTTAAAAAGAACGGCGCTACCGCGGCGAGAGAGGTACTGAGACCTCAGTTCGACAAGCCCGTATTCGATAAGCAGACCGAATATTACTGCATCGGTCACGCGCATATAGACCTCGCATGGCTGTGGCCTTTAAGAGAGACTAAGCGCAAGGTCGCGAGAACTTTCGCAAATCAGCTCAGGAACATCAAAAAGTACGACGACTTCATCTTTGCCGAATCCCAGCCGCAGATGTGGGTGTGGCTGAAAGAAGGCTACCCCGATCTGTACGCAAAGGCGAAACAGGCTGTCATGGACGGCAGAATAGAACTTCAGGGCAAAATGTGGGTGGAAAGCGACACCAACCTGACCGGCGGCGAAAGCTGGATAAGACAATCTCTTTACGGCGACAGGTTCTGGAAACAGGAGTTCGGCAAGGATATCAATCTGTGCTGGCTGCCCGACGTTTTCGGCTTCCCCGCGTCTCTTCCCCAGGTGATCAAAGGATGCGGCATGGATTATTTCATGACGATAAAGATCATCAGCAACACCGTCAACCAGTTCCCGTACAAGACTTTCAACTGGGTGGGCATAGACGGCACGACCCTTCTTGCTCACATGGAGCCGCTCGGCGACTACAACGCAGGAGCTTCTCCTCTCTCCATTTTCAAAGGTAACGCGCGCAATACTGAAATTGACACGATCCCCAAAGCGCTGCTCATCTACGGCGACGGCGGCGGCGGACCCGGCGAAGGTCATATAGAATATATCAAGAGGCACAAAAAACTGTT
This sequence comes from uncultured Christensenellaceae bacterium, assembly GCA_944381335.1. The sequence continues at coordinate 2,037 of CALWKT010000070.1, read as the reverse complement.
CAACTGCAAAGTCAGCAAGTCGATAAACCTTTTTGAAGATCTGGAGCCTTACCGTCAGATAATGCCGACGCACAAGGGAGAACTCTATTACGAACGCCATCAGGGAAGCTATACCTCTCAGGCGCGCTCCAAAAAGTTCAACCGCAAGATAGAATATCTGCTTCACAAAGTGGAGTGGCTGGGCGCCGTGGCAAAACTCAATGGCAGAAAATACGATTTCGATGAAATGGAAAAGATATGGAAGGAGATCCTTCTCTACCAGTTCCACGACATCCTGCCCGGCACCTCGATAAAGAGAGTTTACGACGAAAGCCTTGAAAGATATCAGATCATCTACGACCGTCTCGAAGCGATCTCCGGAGAGATCCTGCTTGGCGGCAAGAATACGGGCAAGCCGTGCGCGGTCAATCCGACCGACTTTGCAAGAACGGAATGGATCAATCACGAAGGCGAATGGTACAACCTGACCCTCGCGCCGTACAGCGTAACGCTTCTTCCCGAACCCGCCAGACCGGACGCGTCCTCTCTCTCCTTCGACGATTACACCATTCAGAACTCGCGCGTCCGCGTAGTCTTCGGCACAAACGGCGAGATCACTTCTCTTTACGACAAAGAAGGCAGCAAGGAGATCGTCGGCAAGTACTTCAACAAGTTCACGATATACAGCGACCCGTTCATGTACTACAACGCGTGGGATATAGACATCCACTATCCCGATATGAAAAAGTGGGATATGAAACTCGTCGGAGTGCGCACCTATATCGACGGCGCGAAAGTGGTCAGAGAACAGACTTTCAAGTACGACAAGTCCACTCTCGTACAGAAGATATCCCTTACCGTCGACGACAACATGGTCAGGTTCGACACGACCGTAGACTGGGACGAACGCTTCAAGATGCTCAGAGCCGACTTCATCCCCGCTTTCTTCGCGGACGAGGTGAACTGCGATATCCAGTTCGGCACCTTCAACCGCACGACAAAACAGGAAAACAGCGTCGACTGGGCGCAGTTTGAGATCTGCGCGCACAAGTACGTCAACATCGACGGCGCGGACTACGGCTTCGCGCTGATCAACGACTGCAAGTACGGTCACCGCGCGAAAGACGGCTTCCTCAGCCTCTGCCTGCTCCGTTCGCCCGAGTTCCCCGACCCGACCTGCGACATCTGCACTCATACGTTCAGCTACGCGATCCTGCCGCACAAGGCGCCGCTTGCCGAAAGCGACGTTCAGGCGCGCGCATACTGCTTCAATCAGCCGATAGAAATAGTCGAAGCGGCTGCACCCGTGGAAACCTTCGCGACTGCGGACGGCGACGGCGTTATCATCGAAACGGTCAAGCCTGCGGAAAACGGCGAAGGCACCCTGCTCAGAATTTACGAATGCAAGGGAAAGGGCTGCACGGTGAAGCTGACCCCGAACGTGAAATTCGAGAAAGCGTACGATTGCGATATGCTTGAAAACGTCAAGGGCGAAGCTGATCTGAACGCGCTCGCGTTCCGTCCGTGGGAGATAAAGACGATAATAATAAAATAACTTATCGACCGGTTAAAACACGACCGCCGCGATCTTACGCGGCGGTCTTTTTGTTGCTTTCAATGCAATAAATTTCCGTGCCCGTGTTTGTTAAAAGCGGTATTATCACGCAGAAGTCATTCGATCATTCCGTCTGAAATCTTCAATGTTCTGTCAAACTCCGAAGCCAGAGCGCCGTCGTGCGTGACCATGACAACGGTCTTTCCTTCTTTCTGCAATCTGAGCAATACGCCGACGATCTCCTCCGCAGTCGTCCTGTCGAGCGCGCTGGTCGGCTCGTCAGCGAGTATCAGTTCCGGATCGCATATCAGGGCGCGTACGATAGCCACTCTCTGTTTCTGCCCTCCGGAGAGTTGCGTCATTTTGCGTTTGAGCAGATCTCCGATCCCCAGCCTTTCCGCGATCGCCGCGACTCTGTTTTTCACGTCTTTTATCTTCCCTTCGGCAAAATAAAGAGGCAAACGGATATTGTATTCCGCCGTTTCGGTTTCAAGCAGACCGAA
>CALWKT010000069.1 GCA_944381335.1 uncultured Christensenellaceae bacterium | reverse complement strand
ATATTCAAAGAACGCGTTTTGGGTTGCCTCTTCGTCTCCGTAATAGCCCGTCATCATCGTATTCGAACTTATGCAGAGATTCCCGACCGTATCGCACGCAACAGGCTTGTCCTCATCGTCGAATATTCCGAAGCGCGTGTTTTTGAACGGTTTCCCGATCGAACCTTCGCGGTAGTTTTCAGGGGTATTCACGCAGCATATGCCGGCTTCGGTAAGTCCGTAACCTTCGTTCAGCCGTATCGGATTTCCGGCAGCCTTCGTCGCTTCGTTAAACCTCTCTTTGACGCTGTTGCTCAGCTTGTCCCCTCCGCAATAGCAATGTTTAAGACGGCTGATATACTTGCCTTTGAAGTAACCGCAGTCGAGCATCTTGGCAAACATATTGGGCACGCCTGATATGAACGTTGCCGAAGTGCTTTTCAGCAGTTTGCACGCCCTGACCGGGTCAAACCTGGGCATCAGCACCACCTGACCGCCTGCGCATATCGTAGTGTGCATGCATATCCCCAGCCCGAAAGTGTGGAATATAGGCAGCACCATCAGCATCCCGTCTCTGTCGTCGACCGGCTTGCCGCCTATCAGCGCGAGCGCGTTCTCAGCAAGGCAGTTGAAAGCCGAATTGTCAAGCATAACGGTCTTTGACGCTCCGGTAGTCCCTCCGCTGTGCATATATACCGCAATGTCAGATCCTTTTATGTCCGGATATTTTCCCACGTCGGGAACTGATCCGGCTTTGCCTTTGATCACGTCGGCATACCTGACGATTTTGTCGCCGTAAGGCACCGTCCTTGCCGCCTTCGCAGTCTTCAGCTTATAAAGCGGTCTGAGCGCGGCGGGCAGATAATCAGCGGCGCTCGCCACGATCAGAGGAACATTCAAGCCTTCAAGATACTGCTTGTATCCCGGATAGAACTCCTCGAATATTACGGCGGCACATGCGTCCATGCCCTTTATGAAATCCGCAAGCGCCTGCCCGGTCACGAGAGGATGCACGGCGTTCACGATCGCGCCGGTCTTGTTTATCGCATAAAACGCTACGATGGCGTCGGGTATGTTGGGCAGACACAGCACGACGTTGCGCCCCTTTCCCGCTCCGATCGAACGCAGATACGCCGCCAGCTTGTCGCAATGGCGGAAAAATTCCCCTTTCGGAACCGTACGTCCGAAATACGATATTGATTTGTTTGAGTCCGGCAGATGCGCTGTATTGTCCGCAAAATGCCGGTACATCGATTTATCAGAATACTGCATCGAGTAACCTTTCGAGCTTATTATCAGTATTGAAATTTTGTCTGTCCAGCTTCTTTCCGTACGCGAGCAACATCACCGCAAACTGAACGAAGAACACTATCCCGAACCCCGCTGAGACGTCGGTAAGATAGTGATGCCCGTCGGTAACGCGTGCGAGCATGACCACCGCCACGAAAATCACCGACACGAGGAATACTTCCTTCTCTCTGTTCCTGAACTTTTCAAGGATCCCGCAAAGAGGAAGCATCAGGAAAAGCGTACCTCCGAAAGCGGCATGCCCGGACGGGAAAGAATCGCCGCCGACGCGTACGATCTTGTACCAGGGCGTGTACTGCGCGTCGGAAATCTGAGTGTCCACATAGCGCGCCCTGCCCCATATCGTCTTGAGGAGGAACACCAAAATACCTGTCACCGCTACGGTGAACAGAACTACGAGCGCCCATTTTTTGAGCGACGCAAGCTTATCCGGGTCGGCTTTCTTTACGGTAAAGAACACAATGACCGACAGAGGAACCGACAAGATCGCTCCGATAACGGGAGCTATCTTCGTGCTTGAAAACAGCATCTCTCCCAGATCGATAAAAGCAAGTATGCCGGCAAGGTATCCCAGCGCGATAAATATGACTGATTTGATCTTTTTACATTCTTTCACGCGCGCGTTTTCAGCCAGAAAGTTGCACGCAAAAACAGACAGTACGAACGCGGGCATTTTCCCCACAGCCTCGTATATCTTGCCGAACGCATTGGCTCTGAAGTACAAAATCTCTGAAACTTTCAGGTCAAAAAGCGTCCCTATTGCAAAAAGCACCAGTATCGCCGCGGCGACAAAAGAAGACCAGATGTAAATTTTCTTATTGTCCAATACTTTCCCCTTCCTCTGTTTTATTTTCCGCTATTCGGAAATTATTTTTGCCTTTGCCGAAAAACAAATATCTGCAAAGGACGTATATAAGATATGTGACGTATCCGCCGGCTAGCACGTCGGAAAGAAAATGCGCGTCATCCACTATTCTCGCAACGGCTACAACGGCGGTGAAAACTACGCAACAGACGTTCACTGCTACCCTCACACGTTTTTTACTCCACTCGGGATAGAGATCGCAAAGTGCCGCAAGAACGAACACGTGAGCCGCGCTCGAGGTGTGCCCTGACGGAAAAGACGTGTAATGGTAATCCGGGTTGGGGTTTTCCCTTCCTATGTTAATCTTGTACCACGGCGTGAAGCCGTCGAAATTCCCCTCAGTCAGCATGTCGCGATAACGCATGCGGCAGAATATGTTCTTGCTGATCTGAATTACAGCAAGCGTCGCCAGCGTGAACACGATCAGAAACACGCCGTATTTGAACAACTTCTTCATCTTGTCTTTCTGTACGAGAGATCCCACCCACAGACTGACCGCTCCGAGCCCTGCTGCTCCGACGACGGAAAACCCCAGAAGGTGCGGCGCTTCAGTCAGTTTCGTGCCTGCGTAAAAGAAAAAGAACCATCCGCCGAACACGGCAAGGCACGCAACGACGTACGTGACGACGCACTGCCATTTTTTCGCGGGCAGATAAGCGTTGTAAAAGACTATCACTCCGCCGACAGGCACAGCGAAATAAGCCGGATATTCTCCGATGATCGCAAAAAGATCGGCAAAAAAGCTGTCCCCGTCAGACAACGCGTGATTTATCTGAAGGTCGTATTTAGTAGCCACTGCCATCAATGCGATAATGAATGCAAACGCAACGGCATTGACGATCCAGAATACTTTTTTTGCAAATCCTTTTTCAATTTCCATGATTACCTGCGCAGGCGCAAATGCGCGCCCTATATTATTATAATATTTTTTATCTGCATAATCAAGTACTTTATAAATTTCTTGACTTGCGTGCAGAATGTGAACCCGGTTTTCTCCCGTTATTTCGCGGCGCGCAAAAAAATTTACTGTCAACGCAGGCTTTTCAGAGACGAAAGTCAAACTCTTTTCCTTTAAAAACACAGCGACACACGGTCCTCATCCGTCGTTTGCGATAATTTGTAAAAAAACGCACCGGGTTTCCCCGATGCGTAATTTCATTTTTGATCAGTTCTCAGAACGCTTTGGAAGCAAGATCTTCAAGCGTGTAACCTTCTTCGGTTGGATAGTAGGAATAGCTTGCATTGCTGTTGAGCGTAATGGAAGTGGAGATGATGCCTGCAACCTGCATGTAGTAGGACTCGGTCAGCGCAAGGCTCTTGATGTAACCGTTCTCCCACATAACGACTTCAAGTTTGATGGTCTCGAATCTGAAGTTCTTGGGGGTCATGCCGGACTGTTTCTCGAGCATATACATCATCTGTTCCTGATATGCGGTGGTGGAAGTTTCGGGGTTAGCTACGATCGTGAAGCTGTAGGTCTTGGTTTCAGGATCATAGGTAGCCTTTTCACTGCTCTGATCAGCGAAGTAAGTGTCTTCGTTGACGTCGTACATCCAGATCTTGCTGGGATCAGCCGCCTTAGCGTCAGAATAAGTCTGCATATCGGTGAATCTTTCGGTCTCCTTGAAGTCCTTGCCTTCCTTGATGGAAAGGGTGTAATCATCCTGGTTGACTTCAATGTCCTTCTTGTCAACGCTTCTGAAAGCGATGTCGGAGCTGTCAGCCGTGTTTTTGATGTAGGTCTCTTCCCAGATCTTGATCATGTCGTAACCGACCGTACCGGAAAGGTTGTTGCTGAACTGAGTGTAAACTCCGTCAGAAACGCTTCCGTTTCTGATCTTCTCGGATCTTACGAACTGAACGATCTCGATGACCTTGAGTACCTTAGTGGAAATGCTACCCATGCTGGTGGAAGCAACGAAGTCGGCAGCGTAGTAGTTCTGCTCTGCCGCCATAAGCATCTCGATGGGGGACATATCAGCATTTACTGCAACCGCAGGGGTCTGATCCGGCATCGTGGAGCCGAAGCTTTCGTCGATGGTGATGTCAACATCGTTGTCGCAGCCGACGAAAGACACGCAGGTAAGAGCGACGAGCATTATTGCAACGATTGCAACGATAAACTTTTTCATATTCTTCTCCTTTATAATAACTACCCTCGATTGAAATCTTTTTTCGGGTCACTGTTATTTTATCTTATAAAATTGTAAAAATCAAGTAAAAGTTCAGCTAAAATATATACGATTTGGACACAAAAAATTAATAATCGTCCATAATATTTATCTGAAAACCCGATAATTTGCAGAAATCGGCACTTTTACAGCCCGAAATTTTAATTATTCTTCAATATACGCATTTCTCGGTTTTTCTTTTGCCGGGAAATTTAATTTGACATAAATAATTTGATAATGTATTATGATAATACCCGTGCAAAACTGAACGAAAACAAATTATTTGTAAAGAAAACAACAAGGGAACATAATATGAGTACTTATTTTATAACTACAGAAGCTACAAGCGACTACCCTTCCTCTTTGAAAGAAAAGGATTTCGCCGTCATTCCCATGGCGTACAGCGTATGCGGCAAAGATTACGACGGAGAAAACGAAAAACTCACCCCCAAGGAGTTTTACGACGCTTGCCGTAACGCTAAAACAAAGGAAGACCTGCCGACCACAGCCATGGTAACGGCATATACCGCAAAAGAATTCTTCACTCCGATACTTGAAAAAGGTTACGACGTGATCCACGTCGGATTTTCCTCTCAGCTGAGCGGCACGTTCGATCAGATATGCGCCGCCGCAAACGAACTCAGAAGCGAATTTCCCGAACGGAAGATAACCGTGATAGATTCAAAATCCGCTTGTTTCGTTGAGGGACTCATTGCGTATTACGCTCTCAGGGCGCGTGAAAACGGCGCAAATTACGAGGATTGCGTAAAGCTCGTCGAAGAACTTTCCGGGAAAGCCTGCGGATTTTTCACAATTGAGGACATCAACCATCTGTGCCGCACCGGAAGGGTGAGCAAAGCGGAAGCGTTCATCGGCTCCACTCTGCACATAAAGCCCATTCTTCATATCAATCCCGAAGGAAAACTTATACCCGTCACCAAAGCGATCTCCAAAAAGCGCGCCATGCACGGCATAGTCGGGCTCGCCAAGGAAAACATGCTCCCTGCCAGCGAACAGAAACTGGTCGGCATCGGGCATGCAGACGCTTATGACGACGCTCTCCTCCTTGAAAAAATGGTCAAAGAAGAACTGGGCGTGAAAAACACGGTGATATTCGACGTCGGATCCGTCATAGGTTCGCACGTCGGCGCAGGCATGCTGGCAGTCATCCTTCTTTGCAAGGACAAAAACGTGCGCTGAGAAAAACGTACGTCAACATAAAAAAACGGAGCCTGCCGCTCCGTTTTTTTGTTTGCAAAAATAATTTAACGGCTGAAACCGTTTGTCGGAAACAACAGTACAGACACGGTCCCGACAGCGGTCTCTCCTCTTATTCTTTTTTCTGATTATTTTTCCCGTCATCAGGCTTTGGACCCGCAACCAGTTCTCTTCTTTCGTCCTGAGGCGTGACGGGGTCTTGTCCCGAGTCGGATTCTTGTCCCGAGTCGGATTCTTGCCCCGCAACGGGTTCTTGCCCCGAGTCTCTGCCGGTTTTCTCAACGCCGCTGCCGCCCGGGGTTTCGCTGTCTTCCGCGCCGGAAAATGCCACGGACCCGCTCTCCTCACCGGAGACGGACGCATCCGCGCTTTCATCCTTTGTCTGCCGCTCGAGTTTTTTGTTCCTGCGCATCTTCACCACGACCATAACGATATAGAAAGCAAGCACGACGAGTACGATGACCAGGAACACGGTCAGTATGATGTCGACGTAATCTAAGAAGAAATATGAAAGAGCGGTGACGATCGCGCCTGCGGTAAGATTGCCGAGAAGTACGCTTACAAGCGCCTTCCAGAACGGCATGTCGAGAAAAGCGGCGATCGCGCTGCCCGTCCACACACCGGTCAACGGCAGAGGCACGGCAACGAAAGCGTAAACGCCCAGCATTTTTTTCTTCATTTTTTTGGGATCGTTCCTTTCCGACTCTTTCACAACTTTGTCAGCGCGCGACCTGAAAGTTCCTTCTACCGCAAGCGCAAGCGAGCGGAACCATCTTGTCTTTTTCATCCAGTCCAGAACGGGTCTAAGGATAAGAAGAAGAACCGGGCACACGAGAGAAGAACCCACCCATGCCCAGAGAAACGCCTCCCAGAGAGGCATACCCATTGCGACTCCGACGGGAATACTTCCTCTGAGTTCAATGATCGGAATGACGGCGATGACGATCAGGGTCAGCACGTCGTTTTTCAATGTGTTTTCAAAAAAAGTTATGATAGCGTCAGTCATAATCCTACCTTTATTATTATATAAAAACCACGGACTCAAGTCAACGATATGTTCTCAATATTATTTTTTGTTGCAATATCGGACTTTTTATTCTAATATATAGTTATGCAGAAATTACTCAGTCTCACCAGAAAAGCGATCAACGACTACAATATGATCAGCGACGGCGACAGCATCGCCGTGGGCGTAAGCGGAGGAAAAGACAGCGTCGCGCTTCTTGCCGTACTTGCCGCATACAAAAAATTCGCACCCGAAAAGTTCAGCCTTACGGCAATAAACATAGACCTCGGATTTAAAGATACGGACGCCGGACAAATGGATAAACTGCGCGAATATTGCGCAAGCGTAGACGTGCCGTTCGTCGTCGATCATACTCAGATCGCTCAGATCATATTCGATGAAAGAAAAGAAAAATCACCCTGCAGTCTTTGTTCGAAAATGCGCAGAGGCGCGCTCAATTCAGCCGCGATAGCAAACGGATGCAACAAACTCGCGCTCGCACATCACGCCGACGACATCCTGGACACCTTTTTCCTAAGCCTTCTGCACGAAGGCAGACTTTCGACTTTCATGCCCGTAAGCCATATGGACAGAACGGGAATCACGCTGATCAGACCGTTTATTTACGCAGAGGAGAAATACCTCGCGGGCTTGTGCCGCAGATACGATCTTCCGATAGTTCACAACCCCTGCCCCGAAGACAAACACACCAGAAGAGAAGACATGAAAGAACTCGTCGCAAAACTGGACGAAAAATTCCCTGGAAGTAAAAAGCTGATGTTTTCGGCGCTGTTCAATCCGTCGCGCAACAACCTGTGGGACAAGTGTGAAAACCATACGCCTTCTTCAGACGACGAGAAGAAATGACGACAACCGCCTATACTGAAATTATTTCGTATCCGTGTTTGTTAAACGCGGGTTTTTCTTTTCTCTGTAAAGCTTCTTGGTGCTGTCGCCTCCCCTCAGATGTCTTTCTGAAAGATTGACGCCGAGAACTTCTCTGACCTCAAAATACAAGCCTTCGTCGATCTTTCTCAGCTTCTTCGTCACGTCGGTGTGCACCGTACTTTTCCCGACGCCGAAAACCGCCGCGCACGCCCTCACGGTTGCTTTGTTCCTCACTATGAACAGCGCTTCTTCCCTGATCCTGTCTTCGAAAACGGTCATTGCAAACAGCCCCTTAACGTGTTCTTGTAAACGATATTCCGGATAGAGCGATTTTATGCACGAAGCGGTAAAATCCCGGCGACGCGTATACGTATCGACGCGTATTCATACGTTCATACGTTTTTCTGATATGCGCCGATGAACATTGTCTCATATGTTCTTATTCCGATATGAGGATATTTGTGCATTTTTGGCACACGATACCGTTATGGAAAAACTCAGAGAATTTTTCAGAACACATAAAAAGACGTCTGTTGCGCTGACGGTTGCGGCGGCTTTGCTGACGGGAACGGCAAACGGACTTTTCGGAGGCGGAGGTGGAATGCTTGCCGTCCCGGCGTATACCGTCTTTCTGGGCGAAGAACCCAAGAAAGCACACGCAACAGCGGTCGCGGCGATACTGCCTCTTTCCGCAGTCAGCGCGGCGATCTATATATCCGGCGGAAATTTTAACCCGACTTTCGGATATCATGTCTGCATCGCCGTTATAATCGGAGGTATTGCCGGCTCCCTTTTTCTCAAAAAAATTTCTTCCGGACTGCTTGAAACCCTCTTTTACGGTCTGATGCTTGCTGCCGGGATAAGGATGCTTGTCAGATGAGCGCGGACGCAATATATTATGTACTTGCCGGACTCGCCGGCGGCGTTATGGGCGGAATGGGTCTGGGCGGCGGGACTCTGCTTATACCCGTACTGACGATTTTTCTCAACGTCAGCGGGAAACAGGCGGCGGCGATCAACCTGATCTCCTTCATTCCGATGAGCCTCGTTTCCTGCGTGATACACGCGAAGAACAAACTGCTCGATATTAAAAAAGCTTTGCTGATCGCGCTGCCTGCGGCGGTCACCTGCACTCTTTCCTCTTTGCTAGCCCAGCGCGTTCCGTCCGACGTGATATCCAAAGGTTTTGCGGTGTTTCTGATATGTCTGGCTTGCGTAATGCTGATTTCCCGCGCTTTCGTGCTTTACCGCAAAGCCGTTGCCTCTCTGAGAAGATATCCGCTTTTCCCTCGGCCGGACGCCTGAAAGCCACTGCAAGCCGAGGCAAGTCATACCGCCGGAATATTAATACTGTTTTAATATATCTTTCTTTTTTGTTTTTGCGCGAAAAGTTTATAATAAATATAAGCGTTTTTATTTGATTTTGTAACGCTCTTACTATATAATAATTAGAGTTGAACGGGTGCACGCCCGTTTATATAAGGAAATCAAAACTCAAAGGTGGTTAAATGAAAAGTAACAAGAAATTTTTGCTCACAGTGATTTCGGTGATTCTTGTCATCCTGCTCGTTGCGTCTTTCGTCGCTTGTAAAGACGATACGGTCACGAACACGGACGATGAATCTTCTTCCGAACTTTTCACCAACGGCAGTTTCAGCTCTGCGGACGGCACAAGCTATCCGCTCACTCCGTCCAACTGGACGGGCGCGGCAGGCTCCACAAGCTCGAGCGACACCTATAAGACTCCCAGCGGAAGCGACAATCTTATAGCCGGCGTCATCAGTACTGAAGACAAGTCCTACCGCAGCAACAGCAAGACTTACGGCGGCGCGGCGAATCCGGGCAAGATCGGAGACGACGAAAACATCCTTATGATATACAATAAGGTTTCCACCGTTTACAAGTATACGTCTTCCAGCATCACTCTCAACAAGTCCTCGTATTACAAGCTGAGCGTGTGGGTCAAGACTATCGGCATCGACAAAAACGTCAGCGAATACAACGAAGGCAAGAGCGGCGCGTATATCTATGTCAACGGCGCTGCTTATGCGGCTTTCGAAGCCATCGATACCGAAGGCGCATGGAAGGAATACTCCGTTTATATCGAAACGAGCGACATTTCCTCTCAGACCATCACCGTCGTTCTCTCTCTCGGCAACGGTTCTAAAGCCGAGAACTCGATGACAAAGGGCTGGGCGTTCTTTGACAGCGTCACTCTCGAGAACCTGACCGACGTGGAAGAAGACGAGACCGCATGGACTCAGGGCGATTACACCGCGGTTAAAGAAAGCGATAGCGTTGCGAAATACACGATGAAGCTTTCGGACGCGGATTTCGATTACACGACGTCCACTTCTTCCCCCTACACTCCGAGCAAATACACCGGAGTCAAAGGTACCGGCAACGGCGACGACGCTCCCAGCGCTTCAGACTACATCACCAAAGGACTGCTCAAGACCGCTGATACAACCGCAGTAACGGACAGCGCGAGCGCGACCGAGATCCAGGTGACGACTCACGACGGCTCCGCAGGCAGGCTTTATTATCAGCAAAACAAGAAAGCCACCGCTTACGGCATCAGATCCACCGCGGCGACCAGATTCCTCGGCGGCGAACAGTATTATAAGATCAGCATTTGGGTCAGGACGGTCATTGCGGACGCAAGCAAGGGCATGTCCGTAAAACTTACTGACGGAACGACCGATTCCACCGTATATTACGAGATAGAAAACCTCAACACCGCGGGAGAATGGAAACAGATCGATCTTTTCGTTGAATCCAACCAGTTCAGATATCAGGACGTCTATCTTGAGTTCTGGCTCGGCGAAGGCGGCGAAGACGACGTTTCAACTCACGTTCAGGGTATATTCTTTGTGGACGACATGAGCATCGTCGACATTACCGCCGAAGATTATGCGGCGGCGACCGAAAGCGAAACGGTCTACAAGTGCAGCTTCGCAAGCGAGCTCAGCACAGATTCTCTCGTAAATCTTGCAAACTTCGGCGAAGATAACGGAGAAGACGCCATCACCGACAGAAGCTCCTTCGGCGTTGTCGACACCGCAAACTGGGAAAGCGGCAGTTACTCCGACATTGAGAATCCCGAGACCCCGACTTCTCTCGAGACGTCGGTGCTCGTCGTCAACAACTACCTGCCTTCCGTTTACAAGCTGTCCAACGTTTACGAAAAATCCGACGGCACGGTCAGCAACGGCGCTTACAAAGTCAACCCCAACTCATATTACGTGTTCGCAATGTGGGTCAAGACTGCGGACATCGACAGCTCAACGGGACTCAACGTCTCTCTCGTCAGCTATGACCCTGACAAGGATTACGAAGATTCAAAGACCACCCTTTCCACCTTCTCAAATCTGAACACGGAAAATCTCGCTGATTACAAGAGCTCCAACAACGCCGACTACACCGAGATCAGATTCTTCGTGCAGACGGGCACGGAAAGCGCGGAGATCGGCTTTGACATAAGCTTGGGCAGCGGCACGGCGAACGACTCCTCTGCTTTCGCAATGGGCTATGCGTTCGTTTCCACTGCGACGGTTGAACAGGTCACGGCGTCCGATTACTCCTCTGCCACCACTTCGACCGTACTCAAGACCTACTCCTTCCAGGCTTCCGGCGGCAGCGCAGAAGTTTCCTCAAACGGTTACTTCAAACTGACCGACGTCAAGAGCACTCAGGAACTGTACGGCGAAGACGTTTACAACGAATCAGGCGTTCTTACCGGCGCGCTCGGCGTTCCCTCCAACTGGACCGCTTCGAGCAGCGACGCACTCAAGAATAAAGAAGTCACCGCAGGCGTCGTCGACATCAACAACGCTGAGCAAAAAACCGCGGCTGGTCTCACTATCGATCCCGACACCTTCTATGACACGATGAATATGGCGGGTATGAACGCGAAGGATTACCCCAACGTCCTCGCGATCAGCGGCAACACCGGTTACTTCGGCTACAAATCAAATACCATATCCCTCTCGTCCGACTCTTACTACGTCGTATCCGTATGGGCGAAGATGGAAGCGGACGCGGTCATCTCCGTAACGCTCGACACGACCACCAAGAGCGCGAACTACACGACCTCTCCGATACTCGAATCCGAGGTGGGCACAGGCTGGCAACAGTACACCTTCCTCGTAAAGACGAGCGCCACCTCAGTTTCCGCGACCCTCGGTCTGTATATCGGCAGTGAGGACGGCGCGGCAGGTCAGACTCTGACCGCATACTTCACGATGGCAACCTATGCCAGCGTTTCCGAGACCGCATACAACTCGATCGTGACCGCTGCAACCAATGCCGGAACCCTCAACAAGACAGTCATCGAAAGATCTTTCAACACAGACTCTTTCGACAGTTACACGTCTTCGGATTCCTCTGCGGCAACTCCCTCCAACTGGACGGGCGCCAAGATCGGTGACGACGCGTCCACAGACAAGGACGACCTGACCGCAGGCGTATTCAACCGTAAAGAAGGCGACTGGTCTCTGATCGACCTCGATCCCGACGACGCTGACGACAGCGTGATCGTAAACGCGGTCTACAACAACACTGACTCCAACTACGTCGGTGACAACGTCCTCGTCATCTACAACAAGAACGCAAACGCTTACAAGTACTCCTCTTCTTCATCCGTCACTCTGAAGGAAGACACCTATTACAGAATAAGCGTGTGGGTGCTGACTTACGGTCTTGAAAAGGACGACACCGCGACGATATCTCTCAAGCTGAACAACCTCAGTTACACGTTCGGCAAGGAGACCCGCACCGAAGACAACGACGTCAAACGCACCGTCAACACTTCTTCTTATTCTGAAGACGGCGTTGAAACGATCGGCGCATGGACTCAGTACAACTTCTACGTAAAGACGGAAACCGGCGTCACCCCGAGCGCTACTCTGACCCTGTCTCTCGGCTTCGAAGACGAAGACAGCTTCGTCAAGGGTTATGCGTTCTTCGACAACTTCACCGTTGACGTTATCACCGAAGACGAATTCATCGAGAGAAAACCCGTTGAAGGCGAAACCGAAGAGACGATCGACGAATCCCTGATCGCGGACGAACTCGTTGCTAACAACTACCGCATCGTCTACACTCAGGAAGACGCTGACGCAGAAGAAGAACCCGAAGAAGAAGAAGAAACAACCGAAGAAACTCCCACCGCAGACTATCTGTGGCTGTGGATCTCCACCGGCGTTCTCGGCGCACTCATCATCGTTGCCGTCGTCGTGGTTCTGTTCAGAAAGTACTCAAAGAAGAACAAGAAGCTGGTCAAGGGCGGTTCCAAGAAATCCTCTGCTCAGCAGGGCGGTGCTTCCAAGAGCAAAAAGGATAAATACACCAAGTAATATCCTGTGAATCAAAAAATCAGACGGGCGATCAATCGCCCGTCTTTATTTTTGCATTTTAACCCGTTTTTTTCATCCCCTTCCGTCCCCTCCTGTCAAGGGCACAAGTATGCGTTGTCCGACAAATATCTCTTCAACGTCGTTGAGTTTTCTGAGCGCTTCAGCCGTTGTTGAAAATTTTGCCGCAACCGAATCTACCGTGTCGAAAGGACGCACCGTATACCCGAAAGCTTCGGTTTCCTCAACAATGAGTTTCATTCCCTCGAAAGGTTCCCCTTTCAGGTTGTTTCTGGACGCTATCGCCGCTTCCGCAGTGTGGAACTTCGCCGCGATCTTTGCAAGGCTGTCGCCTTCTCTGACAGTGTAAAGCACGCTTTTCATTTCAACCTCCTTTTTTCTCACGATAATAAAATATTGCGGCAAAACGCGTAATATCATATAATATGAAAAAAATCTTCAAGTCGTTCGCGCTTGTCTCTGCCGCCGCCACTTTTACAAGACTGATATCTTTCGTGTTCAAAATATATCTGTCAAGAACTCTGGGCGCAGAAATGCTCGGAGTATATCAGATCGCTTCCTCTGTGATAGCCACGCTCGCTTGCGTAAGCTCCAGCGGGATCCCCGTCACGCTTTCCAGACTGGTTGCTGAAAACGTTGCCCTCGGAAAATCGAGCAAAGGTTCTTCTTTTCTTTCTGCGGCGACCGTACTCTCTCTGTCTTTTGCCGTTATCGCGTGCGCGGTTTTCGCGGCGTTTCCTTCGCTTGCGGAAGCGATGTTCTCTGACTCAAGGTGCGTACCGATATTTTATATCATGCTCCCTTTGCTCGCAACGTCCGCGTTGTATTCCTGCCTCAGAGGCTGGTTCTGGGGAAACAAGAATTACGGCGTCTACGCGACGACCGAACTGACTGACGAAATAACCAAGATCCTTTTCTCCGTTCTGTTGTTTTCAGGCACGCTCGCATTTATAAACGCGGACCAAGCGTACGCCTACGCTATCGTCGCAAGCGACGTCCTGGTTGTGATAATGCTGATAACGCTGTACTTCGTTTGCGGCGGCAAGGCGGCTAGACCCTACGGTTTCAAAGAAATTGCGGGCAGTTCCGCGCCGCTTACCGCCACGCGCCTCAGCGGAAGTGCGGTCAGCACGCTCATATCCCTTTCCCTCCCCGTACTGCTGTGCAAGTCTTTTTCGCTTACGACAAGCCAGGCTACCGCAGAACTCGGACGAGCCACCGGCATGGTCATTCCTCTGCTCTTCGCGCCCACTGCCGTCACGGGCTCCCTCGCCGTCGTCGTCATACCGGAATTTGCGTCCTTGAACGCGGTGAACGGCAAAGACAAGATAGGCTCCGCACTGTCTCGCGCTATAAAGTATTCCTGCCTTGTGACCGGCTTTTTTTTCGCGCTTTTCGCTGCGTCAGGCGTCGCGCTGGGCAGACTTCTCTACGACGACGAACAAGCTGGCAGATACATAAGTTTCGCAGCCGTCGCCATGCTCCCTATGGGCGCAAACGGACTCTGCGTATCCACACTCAACTCTCTCGGGAAAGAAACGTCGACGTTCGTCAGCCACGCAGTCGGACTAGGGGTGCTGATCGTGGTGCTTTTCACCTGCGTGCGCTTTGCCGGAATATACGCCTACTTTGTCGCACTCACAATATCTCACGCATGCTCTCTTGCGATCAACGCCGCAAAACTTGCAAAACTGGTGAAACCCGACAAAAAGCCGCTCTCTCAGGCGGCGGCGGCTTACGCTTTCTGCGCGGTGTCGGTCTTTGCTCTTCATCCGCTCTGCAACCTGCTTTCAGACCTCGTTTCAGACCTTGCCGCAGTCTCGGCAATAGTTGTCGTATTTGCTGTTCTTTACGCGCTGTACGCCTTTCTGAGCGGAAGCGTTTCCTCTTACGATCTGAACTTCCTTTCGCCGGGAAACAGAAAAAAGACATGAAAAATTCCCGGCGCTCCCGCCGGGAATTTCAGTATCAGCCTACCCCTTTCTCAAGACGTTGCGATCAAGCAATGTCTTTTTGTTTTTAAATTGTTCTCAGGTCTTAACGTTCAGACCTCCCTCCTGTCACGACTCCGTCCACAACCGAAGCCTGATTGCCTTCTGCCGGTTTCCCGGCTATCACTACGCCGTCGTAACGTGAACGGCTGTTTCCGTCAGCGTTCTTCTCCTCCTTCGCGACGTAACCTCCGCGCTGAAGCAGCGGCATGAGCCTGACGTATATCACGTAGGTGACGATTGAATTGAGCACGATCCACAGCGGTTGCTGGATCGCCTTGGCGAGCACCATCTGGAAATAAGGTTCGCTGACTCCCCATCCCTCTCCGACGATCACTTTAGCTAAGGTGTACGGATACATGCTGTACAAGCTCGCCGCCTGATACTCGCCCACGGGGATTATCAGCACGCTGTTGACCTCTCCGATAACGGTCAGAGTGAGCGTGCAGATCACGAACGACGTCGCCGCGGTGGCGAGCAACTTGTATATCGCTTTCCAATTGGTATATCTGCCGTAACAGCCGGCGATCAGCGCCATTACGGCGTTGCTGACCGAGATCATCACCGAATACGGACCGGTCGGGAAAAACACGCCGGGGATAAGGTCCGCGATAAACGCAGCCGCAAACCCCTGCCACGGTCCGAGTATAAACCCCGAAAGATAACAAAAGAGATACACCAGGCTTATTCTGCCCAGATACGTGCCGAACGACTGAAATGAACAAAGATTTAACACCACACCGAGGGCGATAAAAATTGCCATATCAGCTATTTTCTGTGTCCTGCTTCTCATAGCGCAGTCCTCCTTAAAGATAGTGATACAGCAGAGCCGTTGCAATAAAATTTTATAAATATAACATTTTACAGCGGACGCAACACAACACCGCAAACCGCGAGGGTTTTTCGTTTGAAGGCGACATCCCATCCTTCAACACTTGACGCGTTGTGTTTACTCTGCTGATTGAATTATAACATCTGCCGCATACAAAGTCACTCGTTTTACGTGCGATAAAAGAATTTTATCCGTTTTTTTCACGCATTTGGTCAAAAAGCATAAAATCGCGTCTGAAACGCAAAATAAAAACATGCTCACAGTCTTTACACGCGCAATAATCATATATATATTCCTTCTGATAGCCATGCGGCTTATGGGCAAAAAACAGCTGGGAGAACTCCAGCCTTTCGAATTCGCGATAACGCTTATCGTCGCGGAGCTGGCTTGCATCCCGATGTCCGACACTCAGGTGCCAGTGCTGTACGGTCTGGTGCCGATATTCACTCTCTTTATAATAGAATTCGTCTTTACGAAAGCGGTAAAACATTCGCTGAAAATACGCAATCTGGTCAACGGCAAGCCCGTCGTGGTGATGACCCCGCAAGGGATAGATTACAAGGCGATCTCCCGCCTTGACATGACGATAAGCGACCTTATGGAAGCGCTCCGCGGCAACGGATGTTTCTCTCCCGCTGAAGTGCAGTACGCGATCGCGGAAACCAACGGCGACATCTCGATATTCAAAAAGCAAACGGACGGTCAGCCTCAGACAAAACTACCCTATACGATAATATGCGAAGGAAAGACGATGAGCGCGAACGTCAGAAAAGCCGGATTTGACGAAGAAAGCGTAAACGCAATGCTTGAAAAGCGCAACCTGAAGGCAAAGGACGTGCTTCTGCTGACAGCGGAAAAAAGCGGGGATTTTTACCTTCAGCCGATAAAAGGCGACTGCGAGACAGGCAGCGCAAAGGAGTTGCAATGTATAAGATAGTGCTGTGCGTTGTACTTCTGATCGCGATAATCTCTCTGGGCGTCGGGGAACAGATATTCATATACAACTCTTTCAACGACCTCTGCGAGGACTGCGAGGAAATTCAGAAACTGCTCCTGGAAGAAGATTACCAAGGCGCTTACGAAAAGACCGAGCACGTCGAACGCGACTGGCGTAAGGAACGCGATCTTCTGGAATTTGCGTGCCCCAACACAGACATCAAGGATATCGCAAAAGAGATCGGAGAACTCAAAGGCTCGCAGATCGCCGGGATGTACGACGACTCGATAACGCGTTGCGAAGTGCTGATCGCAATGGCGGAAAACTCGCGCAACCTTCTTGCCTACAAATGGAAAAACGTATTGTAACGCGATGCCCGGCTCATGCCGTCTTTCTTAACTTCCGACCGGACACACGGCGAAAGACGTTTGTCCCGCCGTCAAGAATATGTTTTGCAGAAGGAAATAAAAAAGGTCGCCTTTCGACGACCGAGTGTCGGTTTCGGGCTGCCTGTTCAGCCTTGCTGCCGCTGCTATGGCGGCGCTAAAATCAGGTTTTTTCGGCTGCCTGTTCAGCCTTGCTGCCGCTGCCGTGGCGGTGCCAGAATCAGGTTTGTTCTCAACACTGTAAACAAATTATAACCGCCCTGCCGGAATCTGTCAATCTTTTCAGACAGGGCTTTTCTTTTTATTCCATGCCGAGTTTTGCTTTCAGATACTGCCCCGTAAAGCTGACGTGGTTTTCAGCGACCTCTTCGGGAGTGCCTTCCGCAATGACGGTGCCACCAGCGTCGCCGCCCTCGGGTCCCAGGTCGATTATATGATCCGCAACCTTTATCACGTCAAGATTGTGCTCGATGACCACGACCGTGTTTCCGTTTTCCACAAAGCGTTGCAGTATGGTTATCAGTTTCTTGACGTCCGCACTGTGAAGACCCGTCGTCGGCTCGTCGAGGATGTATATCGTCTTTCCCGTACTGCGCTTGGAAAGTTCTGTCGCCAGCTTTACTCTCTGCGCTTCGCCGCCCGAAAGCGTCGTCGCGGGCTGCCCCAGCTTTATATACGAAAGCCCCACGTCGTCAAGCGTCCTGATCTTGTTGTATATCTGAGGTATGTTCCTGAAAAACTCGCACGCTTCGCCGACCGTCATTTCAAGCACGTCGTATATGCTCTTTCCCTTGTATTTGACCTGCAGAGTTTCGCGATTGTATCTCTTTCCGCCGCAGACCTCACAGGGAACGTACACGTCCGAGAGGAAATGCATCTCGATCTTGATTATTCCGTCGCCCTGGCAGTTTTCGCATCTGCCGCCGCTGACGTTAAAGCTGAAACGCCCGGATTTGTATCCCCTCGCCTGCGCTTCAGTAGTCTTTGCGAAAAGCTCTCTTATGTTGGTGAAAACGCCGGTATAGGTTGCCGGATTCGAACGCGGAGTCCTTCCGATCGGGCTCTGATCTATCTGGATGACTTTGTCCAGATTTTCAATGCCGTCTATTCCGTCGCATTCGGAGTATGCCTCTCTCGCGCCGTTCAGTCTCGCGGCGAGAACGGGGTAAAGAATCTCGTTGATAAGGCTGCTCTTTCCGCTGCCCGAAACGCCCGTTATCGCAACAAATTTGCCCAGAGGTATCGCCACGTCTATGCCCTTGAGATTGTTCTTTCTCGCGCCGCGGATAACGATCTTTTCGCCGTTTCCGGGACGTCTTACGTCAGGCACTTCGATCTTTTCCCTGCCGGCAAGATAGGCGCCCGTGATCGACTTTTCGCACGCCTTCACCTCGTCGGGCGTGCCGCATACGACCACTTCTCCGCCGTGAACCCCCGCGCCCGGACCTATATCCACGATATAGTCCGCTTTTTCCATCGTCTCTTCGTCGTGCTCAACGACGATGAGCGTATTGCCCAGGTCGCGAAGTCTCGTGAGCGTGTCCAGAAGTTTAGAGTTGTCTCTCTGGTGCAGACCTATACTCGGCTCATCGAGGATATAAAGCACTCCCATGAGTCCGCTGCCGATCTGCGTTGCCAGCCTTATTCTCTGCGCCTCGCCTCCTGAAAGCGTGCCTGCCGCGCGTGAAAGGGTCAGGTACCCCAGACCGACGTTCTTAAGGAAGCCCAGCCTTGCGTTAATCTCCTTGAGTATCTGCGCGGCTATCGTCGCGTCTTTCTGCGAAAGGCTGAGCGAAGCGAAGAATGAGAGACACTTGTCTATAGAAAGGTCGCAGAGGTCGGCGATATTCATGCCTCCGACTGTGACGGCGAGCGCCTCTTTCTTAAGTCTCTTTCCGTGGCAAACGTCGCACGGCACCTGGGTCATATATCTCTCCAGATCTGCTTTTACGTTCATTGAAGATGTCTCGTTGTACCTTCTCTGAAGGTTGTTTATCACGCCCTCGAATTTTCTCTTGAATACGCCGTGAAAAGTCGCGCTGTCGTAGGTGACCTCGATGTCCGACCCGTCGCCGTAAAGCAATATCTCTTTTATATTGTCGGGCAGATCTTTGTACGGAGTGTCCAGACTGAAACCGTACTTCTTCGCCAGCGATACCAGCGCCTGACGGTTGACCTTGCACGAATCCATGATATACCAGCCGGAAGCGTCCAGCGCGCCTTCGTTGACAGACTTGTCGCCCTTTATCACTTTTGCATGATCTATTCTTGAAGTGAAGCCTAGCCCGGCGCATTTCGGGCATGCTCCGAACGGAGAATTGAAGCTGAACAGTCTGGGAGTCAGTTCCTCAATGCTTATATCGCAGTCAGGGCAGGCGTACAGCGTGGAATAAAGTACTTTTTTGCCGTCCGTCTCCACTTCAACCAGTCCGTCCGCGAGTTTTAACGCCGCTTCAAGGCTGTCTGTAAGTCTCCTTTGCAGATCTTCTTTCATCACAAGTCTGTCCACGACGACGCCTATCTCGTGCTTTACGTTCTTTTCAAGATTTATCTCCTCGTCCAGAGTGTAATCGTTGCCGTCCACGATGACGCGCATATAGCCGTTCTTTTTGTACTGTTCGAGCTGTTTGGAGAATTCTCCCTTCCTTCCCCTGACAACGGGCGCGATAACGCGCAGTTTCGCGCCGACAGGCGCCGCCATCACTCTGTCCGCGATCTGGTCGACGGACTGCTGTTCAATCTTCTTGCCGCACTTTGGGCAATGCACCTCGCCTATCCTTGCGTACAGGAGCCTCAGGTAATCGTATATCTCTGTGACCGTTCCTACGGTTGAACGCGGATTGTTGGACGTGGTTTTCTGATCGATCGAAATTGCCGGAGAAAGCCCGTCGATGCGGTCCACGTCAGGCTTGTCCATCTGTCCAAGGAACTGTCTCGCATACGAAGACAGGCTCTCCATATACCTTCTCTGTCCTTCGGCAAATATCGTATCGAACGCGAGCGACGACTTGCCGGAACCGCTCAGCCCGGTAAAGACGACCAGTTTGTTTCTGGGTATCGTCACGTCGATGTTTTTCAGGTTGTGCACTCTGGCGCCTTTTACGAATATGTCTTCTCTCATCCTCTTTTTTTCCTGCCTTGAGCGCTTTTGCTCTCTTCTTTTTCAGATTTTGCCCTTTCTTTTTCCGCCTTTGCGATGCGGTCTTTGAGCGCCGTTATCTGTTCACGGTATTTTATCGCCAGTTCGAAATCGAGATTTGAAGCCGCGACTTTCATTGCGGAATTCAGCCTTTCGAGTTCTTTGTACAGATCCGCCGCGGAAACCTTTTCTTTTTCTTCCAGCTTCCTGGTGATCTCCAGCGTATTGGTTATCTCCTTGACGATCGTGCGCGGCGTTATGCCGTGTTCTTTGTTGTACGCCTGCTGTTTTTCGCGGCGACGGTTGGTCTCGTCTATCGCGCGTCGCATGCTTCCCGTTATGTTGTCCGCATAGATGATGACCCTGGCTTCGCTGTTCCTCGCGGCTCTGCCGATCGTCTGTATAACCGCGGTCTCGCTTCTTAAAAATCCTTCTTTGGCCGCGTCCAGGATCGCTACCAGCCTGACTTCGGGAAGGTCGAGACCTTCTCTCAGAAGGTTAATTCCGACAAGTACGTCAAAGTCGCCTTTTCTCAGCCCCGTGACGATCTCGATACGTTCTAAGGTGTCAACGTCGCTGTGCATATACCTGACTCTGACGTGCTGTTCGGTCAGATATTCGGTCAGACTTTCAGCCATCTTCTTGGTCAGCGTCGTGACGAGTACCCTTCCCTTTTTCTCAACGTTTTTGTGTATTTCGGAAAGCAGATCGTCTATCTGCCCTGCGATCGGTCTGATCTCCACTTCGGGATCGAGAAGTCCGGTGGGTCTGATCAGTTGTTCCACGACCTGCCCCGCCTCTCCCAGTTCGTAAGGCGCCGGCGTAGCGGACACGCAGATCATCTGCCCCACCCTCTCGTCGAACTCCTGAAAAGTCAGCGGTCTGTTGTCGTACGCGGACGGCAGTCTGAAGCCGTATTCTACAAGGTTGACCTTTCTCGAACGGTCTCCGTTGTACATCGCGCGTATCTGAGGCAGAGTCATGTGACTTTCGTCTACGAAAAGCACGAAATCCTTGGGGAAGAAGTCGAGAAGGGTATACG
>CALWKT010000068.1 GCA_944381335.1 uncultured Christensenellaceae bacterium | reverse complement strand
GGCAAGCAGATTCACCCTCTTTTTTACAGCGTTCATTCCGAATTTTATCTCTCTCATAGATCTCCTCGGCTATATTTTTCCCTCCGGCAAAAAAAATATACGCGGCCCGTTTCCGGCGCGCGTTACTTCAAGGACTCTCCTTGGAAGAATCGTCAGAGTTTCTTCGTCTTCTTTCCTCTGGGCTTAGGATTCTGGATCTGACCTTTTTTATTGAGCACTTTGCCTTTTTTGCTCGCCGAAGGTTTCTTCTCTCCGCCCGGTCTGTTCCAATCACCACGGGTCCTTTTTCCCGCCTTTGTCACCCGCGAAGTGCGCGTGCGGTCTTTCTCCTGAGTTCCGGCTTTGCGGTCCGCGCGCTTTTTTCTCTCTTTTTCTTCCGCTTCCGCGCTCGCGATCTCCACGCTGATCCTGCGGTTTCCAAGCGTTATGCCCCTGAGCCTGATCACCTTCTCCGCTTCGTCTTCAGTGACCTGCACGAAAGAATAGGTGTCTCTGATCTTCACGTCGAGCATCTTGTATTCGTTGACGCCGGTCTTGGCGCATACCAGTCTGACCAGCGACGGCTTGTCAAGCATATCCTTTTTGCCGATATTGAGAAAGTAACGTACCGAATGTTCGGCGTCTCTCGCCCTCGCTTCAGCGTCGCGCCTGTTGGAAGAATCCTTGGGCAGCGTATAGCTCGCCGAAACGTCGTATTCAAGTTCGACGGGACGTATCTCCGCGCCGGTGCGCCTCATATACGCCTGAACGTAAGAAAGCTGATACGCTTCCACCAGGGTGTACGCCGCGCCTCTCTTGAACGCGCGCGCCGTTCTGCCTATCCTGTGCACGTAATAATCCTCGTCAGCCGGGGGATCGAAATTTATAACGGCGTCAACGTCTTCCACGTCTATGCCTCTGGCTGAAACGTCCGTGCTTACGAGCATGGAATATCTACCCTCTCGGTAGCCTTTCATCGCGGCATTGCGTTCTCTCTGCTCAAGGTCGCCGTGGAGAAGGCAACATCCGACTCCTCTGCTCTTCATCGCCTGAGCGAGCTTTTCTGCCCTGAACTTCGTATTGCAGAACACCACAGTCTTTTTCAACGAAAATTTCTTGAGTAATGCGGTCAGACATTCCACTCTCTGGCTGTCTTTGAGCAACACGTAGTACTGCTCCACGTCAGGGATCTCTCTGCCGTCGCACCCTGAAGTTACGGTCTCCGGATCTTTCATCAGTTCTTCGCAAAGCGACTTAATCGCCGGCGGCACGGTCGCTGAAAACAGCAGAGTCTGCCTGTCCTTGTCTGTCTTTGCTACGATTTTCCTTATGTCGCCGATAAACCCCATGTCCAGCATCACGTCGCATTCGTCGAGGACGAGCGTCCTGAGGTCGTTGAGCTTGACCGTCTTTCTTTCTATATGATCGAGCACTCTGCCCACGGTGCCCACGATTATCTGAGGCTTTTTTCTGAGCAGAAAAAGCTGTCGCTGGATGTCCTGACCTCCGTAAAGCACCGCCGTGCGTATGCCTTCCGTATACTTGGTCGCGCTCTTTATCACGTCTCCGATCTGAAGCGCGAGTTCCCGCGTCGGGCAAAGCACGAGCGCGCCCACGCTCTTTGAGTTCACGTCAGCCGCTCTCAGCAAAGGCAGAACGTAAGCGAGCGTTTTGCCTGTGCCCGTCGGTGCCTGTGCGATCACGTCAGCGCCTCCGCACGCGAGAGGAATGACCTTCTGCTGAACGTCTGTGGGTTCGCTTATCCCTTCTTCGTCGAGCGCGCGCAACACGGAAGGAGCAAGCCCGAAGCCGTAAAAATCTTTATATACTGCCGTTTCCATAGCTTTATCATACAACAAAACTTGATTTTCCACAAATAAAATAATATAATCGAATTATGAAAACGGTACTTGTAAGCGGAGGCGCGCGCGGCATCGGGCGCGCAATCGTAAAATTGGCGGCAAAATCAGGCTATGCCGTCGCGTTCACATACAAAACGAACGACGGAGACGCGGCGGAACTGGTGGCAGAACTCGCGAAAGAGGGCTGCATGGTAAGCGCGTACAAGGCGGACAACGCCGACGGAGACGCGCTCAAAGCAGTCGCGGACGACGTAATTGCCCGCTTCGGGTCGGTTTACGCGCTGATCAACAACGCCGCGGAATCAGTGATCGCGCCTCTGATCGACACTCCCGATCACGCAATATCGCGCATCCTTGCGGCAGATCTTGAAGGAGCGATACGTCTGACAAAACTGCTCTGTCCGGTCATGATATCGGCGCACGAAGGAAAGATCGTGAACGTCTCCTCCGTCTGGGGGATATCCGGCGCGTCGTGCGAGAGCGTATACAGCGCCGCAAAAGGCGGTCTGATCGCCTTTTCAAAAGCGATCGCGAAAGAACTCGCTCCGTCAGGGATAACCGTCAACTGCGTCTGCCCGGGCGTCATAGACACGGATATGAACTCGCACCTGACCCAGCGCGATAAAGAGGATCTTGAGGAAGAAATACCTCTCGGCAGATTCGGCTCGCCCGAAGACGTCGCTCAGGCGGTGATGTTCTTCGTCAACGGCGCGGAATACGTGACCGGGCAGGTTCTCTGCGTTGACGGCGGTTTCATCGTCTGAGACCAGGCTCATACCGGACCGGAATAATACGCGCCCGGAATTTTACGACATCAACACTAAAATGCGCGGAATTTTTTTAAATGCGCTGTTTTTTGACATTTTTTTAAAAAATGTATTGACAAAATGCAATTTGTATAGTAAATTATAGATACTTTCCGAAAGGAAAGGCGTTGAGAGAGAGCGGTCGTTTTCCTTTGCGTTAGCTGTCGTTTTCTTTTTTTTGCCGTTTACACCGGCTTTTTATTCATATCTCATTTCAGATATACGAACCAACCCGGAGACGCCCGCATTGCGGAAGCAATTTTTGCTGACGCGGACCGTTGTCACTTCACAACGCGAAGCCTTTCTGTTTTACGTCATAGGTTTTAAAAACATTCACTGGAAATCATCGCCGGCGGTAGCATGCAGTTTCAAGTCTTGTTTCTTGTATCTGACTACATAATGCAAAGCTTTACAATGCACCTGAAACTGTTATAAGCTTCTTTGACCGTGACAAGCGTCAAATCACGATAGCCGACCATTGCTCCCGGTCACACCGGGACGGAAATTAGCCTCTATAATCCTTGTTCGCATTATTTCGGTCTGGTATACAAGACAAAAAGTGCGACAAAAAACCGGGCGTTGCTGATCGCAACGCCCGGCATAACCGTTAAGGTATTATTTGTCTTCCCCCGCTTCGGGAACTGCGGGAACTGCGTCGAGAGACGCGAGGTATTTGCTCCTGACTCTGACAAATCCGACGAGCGCCGCAAGCACCACTGCAAGCGCGATGATCAGAATCATGACGGTATTGGACAACGCCGACGTAGTCGTCACGTATGCGGGAGTTATCATGCTCGCTGAAGAAACTGAAGAAATGCCGCTGTTGTTGTAATCTCCGACCATATTATTGTAAATCTCGATCATCTGATTCGTGGACGAAACCAGCAAAGCGACCTTTTTGTCAGCCTCGGCGAGAAGCGCAGCCTTCTGCTCTGCGGACGCACCGGGGAATTCAGTTGCGGAATCGAACGCCGTCTGTTTGCTCTGCCAGTAATTGTAAACCGCATTTGCTTCAGCGGCAAGTTTTACCGATTCGATATAGTTGTTGAGGAACGCGAAGTACGACGTCTGATCCTGGATCACGATCGTCTGACCGTCAACGGTTCCGCTGAAAGAACCGTTTGCGGTGATCTGATCCACGACCTCTTTCCACTTGTTTACCGCTTCTTCGTACTTGAGTTGCTCGGTCTGCGCGATGTTCACTCTCATTGAAATATATTCTGACGTAGAAAGTCCGGAGACTTCTTTCGTGATGCCTTTTACCGTTATATATCCGTCAAAAGACTCGATCTGGCTTTCAATGGATTCAAGCATGGATATGAAATCGGCAAACGTCATATTGGTGCTGGTAGAAACGAACGTCGTGGAACGCGAAGCCAGAGACTCTGCGGTGACCATCATGGCTTCAATCTTGTTTCTCATCTCGTAAGATATCTCGATATAATCGCTTGAAGAATAATCGGCAAGCGCCTGCTCGTTCTCAGTGTTGATCACGTTGGACGTGTTCTTCAGATTGTAATCCGTGACGAAATTCGTGATGATCTGATTGAGTATCTGCGTGCATCTCGCCTCAGTAAGCCCTTCTATTTCTCCCATCGTGACGGTGTAGCTGCTGGGGATGAACTGGGTGTCGTTCTCAGTCTGGTTGGAATAAACGATCGGAGTGATCGAAATAGCCGCTCTGATCTCGTCAACGTAACCGGGGATCTCCTCCTCCTTCATACCGAGGTCGGTCAGCGCCTTGGTGATGTTTTCGGACGAATTCAATGCAGAGAGATCGCTGTCTTTTACGGCGTTCACAAAGCCGACCTTTGCGCGGAATTCGCTGGTCGTAGCAAAAGTCTTGACTATAGCCGCAACCGAACCGAACACGATCGCCGCCACCAAAACGTAGATGAGGATCGTAAGCCAACCTCTTTTGAAGACTTCGCTCACCTGTTTCAGAGTAAATTCTTTTCTGTCGTCCTGCATATTAACCTCCGTGTTCCGCGGTACTGGATACGCACCCACGTTAACTACATTGTAAAACAAAATTCCCGTTTTGTCGACAATATTTTATGTAAAAATGAATATTAATATTTAAAGGGTGTCGGAAATTCAGTAAAAAAGGTGAAAAATCAGCGACGGCGCTTTAATCAGCGGGTGCCGTTTTCGCGCGCAGAAAAAATACACCCGCAATAATTCTGTCTGTACAGCCCCGCCTCTTTTGCAAGCCTGACAGACTTCAGATAGCCGTCTTTCTTCTTGAAATCGGAAGGAAAAAATTTCACTCCGTATTTCTCTGCGAGGCTCTGCCCGACGGCGTTTATCAGCTGAGCGTTCTTGTGAGGGCTCACGGTAAGCGTTGTACAGAACCGGTCGAACCCCCTTTCCGCGGCGACGCGCGCGCAGTATTCAAGCCTGAGACGGAAGCACTTTTCACAACGCGCCCCGCCCTCAGGGCAATCTTCAAACCCTTTGACAACGCTGTAAAATTCCTGCGGATCGTAATCGCATATCTCGCATTTCACGCCTGAAGTAAAATCGCGGATATATCTCTGCTGTTCCTGCGCTCTCAGCGCATATTCGTCTTCCGGCGCGATATTGGGATTGTAAAAAAGCACGGTGAGATCGAATGCGTCCGCAAGATACTCTATGCACGCCGTGCTGCAAGGACCGCAGCAACTGTGCAGGAGCATACTTTCTCTGACGTCTTTCTCCTTCAGCCCGAGCTTTATCGCGTCCGCACGTCTGATAAAATCGTTCAAAACGCTTCCTCTAACAGTTTTACTATCGTCGTATAGTTGTTGTGAGGATCGTCTCCTCTGTATCTGATGATAACCGCGTCTGCAAGTTTTACGAAGTCTGACTGTTCGACGCCCGTTTCATGGAGTTTTGACGGGATCTGTGCAAGTTCCGTGACTTTACCCCAGAATTCGTTGAGCATATCCAGCGCAATCACTTCTCTTGATTTTGCATTGGACAGCGCATACTGTTCCTCTCCCGCTATCGGCATCAGCACGCTTTTGAACGCGCGGTCGCCGTTGATCTTTTCCTTGTAATAGACGGGGAAAAGTATGGACAGTATCTGAAGATGAGAATATCCCGTCCTGATAGCCAGCTCGTTGGTCATATCCCTGAGCAGACTTTCCTTTATCGAAAAATATGCTATCCCGGCATTGATTATCGAAGAATATATGCTGATCCTGTAATCCGCATTGGAATTGTGCCTCATTGCCGGCAGAAGCTCGTTGATTATCGTGTGTATGGCGCTTGTCGCGTATGCCAGCGCTATCGGGTTTGAATTGTTGTCGACAAAGCCCTTCACACCCATCGCCAGCGCCCCGAGACCGGCAGTCGCCATTGCCTTTGCGGGCATTATGTCTGTGAGTCTGACGTCAAGGATAACTGCGCTCGCTCTGGTGAGAACGCTGTCAAAATTGTAAATCACGTTGTTCTTTTCGTCGAATATGACCGCCCTGTCACTCGCTTCTATGCCGCAGGGGATGTCTGTGGGCAGAATGAAAAGCGGTATTGCAGAATAAGAGATCTTGTCAGAATCGGTATCCGATCTGTGATTGAAATATACGAAATCGCCTACGCCCTGAAGCAACATCATCTTCGCCGCTTTGGCGCACTGAGTGACGTTTTCTCCTCCAAGCGCTATTATGCCGTCGCACCCGTGGGTTTTGTACAGCGTGACTACATTGTCGCAATCCTTCGGGCAAGCCGATTCGGAGACTCCGTAATAAAACGCTTCGAGCGAAATGGTATCGTTGTCCATGGCGTGCCTGACTTCTTTTGCAAAGCCCAGCCTGTAAGACCTTTCGTCCGCAATGAGAAGGGGTCTGGTGCAGTCTCGTTCCCTCAGTTCAAACGGCAGATTGTCCAGCGCATGGTCTCCGCAAAGTATTTTTACGTCGTTGGAAAAACTGAATATACTCATTTTACATCACGCTCCTTAAGATCTCGTAAACGTCCTCTTTCTTGACGTTCTTCGGATTGGTGACGAGCGCGTACGACTTCATCGTCTCCTCCACCAGTTTGTCGAGACACTCTTCGTCAACGCCGATCTCAGAGAGTCTGAGAGGCAGTCCGTTCTCCTCAAAAAGCGTCCTGATCATCTTGTCGGAAGTCTCTATAAGCGTCGACGCTCTCTCCGACGCCGGGGTCGCGGCGTATCTGTCGTCTCCGACGATATAGTACAGCGCCTGCGCATAATCCTTTTCAGCTACTTCGAGATTGTAGCGCATACATGCGGTAAAAACGATCCCGGTGCAGATAAAACCGTCTCTTCCCGTCATATCCGAGATCGCGCCGGACAATGCGTGCGCTATTCCTGCCGAAGTGTTGGAGTAGCATATCCCGGCGAGCAGACCCGCTCTCTGAAGCCCGAGCACCGCCTGAGCGTCCATAGGGTCGTTGACCACCTTGAACACGTTGTCGCGGACTTCTCTGATCGCAATAAGATTCATACACTTGGTCAGCGTGATAGCCTGCCTGCTCACAAACTCTTCAATGTTCCTTGCAAAAGACTCGAGCGCTCCCGCTATCGTTGTGGGCGCGTCGAAAACCGGCGTCAGAGTGGGATCGACTATACAGTAATCCGGAGCGCACAGCGGAGAAACGCATTCCGTCACGGCGCCGTAATCGTCCTTGACGTACACGCTGTCTGTCAGCACATTGCTGATCCCGACGCTTGTCGCCACCACGACGAGAGGAACGTCCACCTTTTTCCTCGCCACGTTCAGCCCCTTCACGTCCTCGAAACGTATGACCTGCCCGGACAAAAGCAACCTGAGCGCCTTTGCCGTATTTATGCATTTGTAGTTGCCGCATACCACGATGCAGTCGCAATTGTTCACACGGTAGACGTCGCGCATCTCTCTGAGACTTGCAAGACACACCGTTTTTTCTGAACATACGTAAAGCGCGCCCGTTCTGACTTTCACTGAAGAAACCGCTTTCCTGACCTCGTCAAGCACCTCGTTCTTCTCAGCGTTATCGCAGAGAAAAAACGCGTTGTGCAGCCCGAGCGACGGAAGTTTTTCTACTGCGTCGTGCAGACAGCCGACACCCGCCGTCACCTTTGAAGGATTGTAAAACTCGTAATAGAAACTGCTTTTTTTCATTGCCCGAACCTCCCGAACAGAGTGAAAAAGCGCACTTTGTGCACTCCGGCGCTCCGGGAAAGCAGCGCCCTGTCATACTTTTTGAGAAAACTTTTGCTCAGGATGTACGACCCTACGATGTCGAACATATGCGAAACGGTCATCATTCCCGATACGTCGCCTTTTATTATGAAAGCGGACTGCGCTATACATTTTGCAAAAGACTTCCTGCCGGTCACGAACGCAAAGGCGCTCTCGATATGCTTGAAACAGACGTCGACGTCCGGGTTGGCGATAATGTCGTTCCCGGATCTGGCGGTGAGTTTTTCTCCTTCCTTTACGATCGTCACGGACGCACCGTCGGGAAGGACTCTCATTCTGAAAACGAATTTTTCGGGAAGCATTCCCGCATAACGTCTGAAGTCCTCGTCATACCTGTAACAGCATGCGATTCCCTTCGCGAAAAAATACATATTGAAAGACGTCACGAATTTTTTGAACAGTTTCTTTCCTTTCATTCTCCACCCCACAGGTTTGACTAAAGTATAACACAGCGAGTTGACTATGTCTATACTATCGGAATTGCATGAGCCAATGTTTACAATGATTTTACCTGCGTACACTAATCAATATATACGCCGCATATGCCGGCGGAAGGAGGACTGAATGAAAAAAGAACGCAAAAACCGGAAAGACGCCATAAGCACCGCCGTGAAAGCTTACGCAGAAAAGGACCTGCGCTTCGACCCGTACGGAAGTTATACCGGAAAATCAGCCGACGGCACCCCTTGTCAGGACGCCGACGACCTGTGAAAAAAAGACGAAACGGAGACATACCCGTCTCCGTTTTTTCGTGCCCGTGTTTGTTATATGCTGATTCTCTTACCACTTGTTGACGACTTTTTCAGCAAAGCCGCCGCAGTCCGAGAACTCTGTCAACGAGCCGTCCTCCAGCCTTACATGTCCTGAAAATTCCCCGAATACCTGGTGCTGACACGTCGAGACCACAAGGACGTTCACTCTGTCAAAGCGGTCAATCACAGGTTTGAAACGTATGCTGAGCCTGCCTTCGTCGTCCCTTATCGTCCATTCTCTCATATAATCCTCTTTGCCGTCTCTCATAGGGATATCGAAGGTCACGTTGCCCAGTTTGTGAGCGACGCCGTCGATAAAGAACATGTTCTCGCTCGCCTGAGACGTATCGCCGAAACCGTAGCCGAGATTGAAGCCGATCGTGTGCCCGTTACCGAGCCTTTTCTGCATGCTTCCCCAGTACCAGACGTTCTTGTAAGTCCAGACGCCTCTGCCCCAGTCAAGCGTGCCGAGGGAGTTCTTCTTGTCGAAATCGTACCTTTTGTCTCCCACTTCAAAGTAGCCTTCGGCAGTCATGCAGTTGAGCTTGGCGTTATAGTAAAACGCATGCTCGTTCTCCTTGAACGGAGTCGCGATGACCATGGCGTCGCGTGGCGGATCTGTCAGCTTTATCCTGGCTTTCAGCGTATTCTCGCCGTCCCATTTCCTGTACTCACACTCTATCTCTCTGACGCCCTTGTCGTTGCGGAAATACAATTTCAGTGCCTTCGATTCGAATTTTACGTCTCCGTCCTCGAAAGTCTTGGGAAAGTCGTATTTACCGAACGGGAAAAGCGTTATCCTTGACGACGTGCGGCTGGCGGGTTCTTCAAGGTCGATCACGCTCACGCTCATCAGCCCGATATATCCTATGTCCGACAGCGTAAAGGCGATGCTTTTCACACCGTCTGAAATAATGTAGTAATCCCATTCCTTAATACGCCATTTGCTTGCGGCGATATTCTTGCGGTCGTACCTCCTCGCCATTACGGTGGAGTAACCCGCCTGCAAAAGTCTGCCTTCGTCGTCGAGAAGTCTCCCCTTTGTCAATCTGTTCTGCATATGATCACCTCTTGCTCGCCTTCGGGCGGCGATAAGTTCTGCGCGGAGAATGCGCTTCTTATTTAATTTTACGACATCGGCGCCGCGAAGTCAACCCGCACCAGCTTCAGGGACGCACAAATTCCCGCGCTTTCATCCGCTGCGCTTGCCTTTTTCTCACTACTTTCATATAATGATAGAGATGAAAAGCCGTCTTACATACAAACATACGTTTTCCGGCTGTATGACCGGATTTATAGTTCAGGCGATAAACAACAACCTGGCGCCTCTCCTCTTTGTCGTCTTTCAGGACGAATTCGGTCTTAACCTCTCTCTGCTCAGCACGGTTATCCTGGTCAACTTTCTGACCCAGCTCGTCGTGGACGCATTTGCCGGAAAAATCACGGATAAATTCGGTTTCAGAGTTGCCGTTACCGCCGCTATGGCAACGTCTGCGCTAGGGCTGATCCTGCTGGGAACTCTGCCCAACGTTATGTCAAGCACTTTTGCCGCGCTTCTGATATCGACCGTAGTGTTCGCGGTGGGAGGAGGGCTTATAGAAGTCGTGGTCAGTCCTCTGACCGAACTCCTTCCCCTCGGAGAAAAGAAAAGTACGATGGCGATGCTCCACTCTTTCTATTGCTGGGGTCAGGCGATCGTCGTGCTTCTCTCCACACTTTTCATAAAGATCTTCGATTCCTCTCTGTGGTATGTGCTCCCGCTTGTCTGGGCTGTCGTACCCGTTGCAAATCTGGTCTGGTTCCTGTTCGTACCTATGGCTGAAACCATACCCGAAGAAAAGCGCACTCCCCTCCTTTCTCTCTTAAAAGACAGACGTTTTCTGCTGGCGCTCGTCATCATGACATGCGCGGGAGCATGCGAACTGACCGTTTCTCAATGGTCTTCTCTGTTCGCCGAAAAAGGTCTGGGGGTGTCCAAATTTTTAGGGGATTTATTGGGTCCGTGTCTGTTTGC
>CALWKT010000067.1 GCA_944381335.1 uncultured Christensenellaceae bacterium | reverse complement strand
TATCTTGAACTCTGCGCTATACTTCTTTTGCTTTTGCCCTTTTTTTGCCATAAAATATGCACCTCCAAAAGTGTCTAACTTTTGGGGTGCACATCATTGCGGAGCGGTCTCAGATTTTCAGTCTTTTTTGAATTTTCTTATCTGCGGGTACTGAGTCTCGGAAAGCGAATTTTCAAACTCGAGAAGCGCCTGCTGTTGTTTGCGGCTTAGTCCCCTCGGAGTTTCGACGCGTATCGTGATGTACATGTCGCCGTATTCCTCTCTCTGGCTCTTTTTCATGCCGTAGCCTTTGATGCGTATCTTGGTGCCCGACTGCGTAGCTTCGGGTATCGTGCAGACTGTCTTGCCCTTGGGCGTGTCGATCTCGACTTTGCAGCCCACGGCGGCGTTGTAGAAGCTGACGGGCATTTCCATGTAAAGGTCGCTGCCCATACGCTTGAAACGCGGATGCTCCTGCACGTAGATGACCAACACAAGGCTGCCCTTTCTGCCTCCGTTCCTGCCGCAGTTGCCCTCGTTGCGGACGATGACGTTCATGCCGGTGTCCACACCTGCCGGGATCTTGACGGTCACCACGCCTTCTTTGCGCAGATAACCGTTGCCCTTGCATGTCCTGCACTTGTCTGCAACGACCTTGCCTTTGCCTCCGCAATGCGGACATACGCTCTGGACGATCCTCTGCCCGAACGGAGAGTTCTGCGCGCGTCTGATATAGCCGGTGCCCTTGCAGTAAGGACATACCGTCACCGACGAAGCGTCTTTTGCGCCCGTGCCGTGACAGTCAGGACATTCTTCGTCGCGCATCACGCGTATCTGCTTGGTAACGCCGAAATACGCTTCCTCAAAAGTCAGGTTGAGCCTTACGGAAATATCTTCGCCGTTCCTCGGCGCGTTGGGATTCGCTCCTCTGTTGCCGAAACCGAACAGTTCGCTGAATATATCCGAAAAACTGCCGAAGCCTCCGTCTCCGCCGAAACCGCCGTAACTTCCGCCCGCGCCGCCGAACTGAGGTCCGTCGGGACTGCCGTAGGTGTCGTAGTTGCTGCGTTTCTGAGGGTCTGAAAGCACGTCGTGCGCTTCGTTTATCTCTTTGAATTTTTCCTCGGCCTGTTTCTTTTCGGCTTCGCTTGCGGTGGAATATCTGTCAGGGTGATATTTCATCGCCAGCTTTCTGTACGCCTTTTTGATGGTCTCTTCGTCCGCGTCCTTGTCAACGCCGAGGATCTCGTAATAATTCTTTGCCATAATCTTTTTACAGTCTTACAGGGCGGATCTCTCCGCCCCGCAGATCACGTTGTTTTTCAGTTGTTGCCGCCGTTGTTGTCGTCGTTGTCGATGATGATATCGTCGCTTCCGCCCTGCGCGCCGCCGTCATTCTGACCGCCGCCTGCGTTCGCGCTAGCCTGGGCTTCCTGCTGAGACGCCTGATAAAGCTTGGTGAATATCGGCGCGTTCTTCTTGCTGAGTTCTTCGATGACCGCTCTCGCCTTTTCAGCGGTGTCAGCCGCTTCAAGGTCTTTCTTCGCCTGCTCGCAAGCCTCTTTCAAAGTGGTCTTGTCCTCTTCGCTCAGCTTGTCTTCGCTCTCTTTCATTGCCTTTTCGGTGGCGAATATCATCTGATCAGCGTCGTTCTTCGCGTCGACGAGTTCTTTGCGCTTCTTGTCCTCTTCAGCATACTTCTCAGCCTCTTTGACCGCCTTGTCGATGTCTGCGTCCGAAAGATTGGTGGAAGAAGTGATCGTGACGCTCTGAGTCTTGCCCGTGCCCTTGTCAACCGCTTTGACGTTGACTATGCCGTTCGCGTCGATATCGAAGGTGACTTCGATCTGCGGAACGCCTCTCGGTGCCGGGGGGATTCCGTCGAGCTGGAAGCGTCCGAGTTCCTTGTTGTCGTTCGCCATCGGTCTTTCGCCCTGAAGCACTCTGATGTCGACGGCGGGCTGATTGTCTGCCGCGGTCGAAAATACCTGAGACTTTGAGGTAGGAATGGTGGTGTTCCTTTCGATCAGCTTGGTGAACACGCCGCCCATCGTCTCAATGCCGAGAGAAAGCGGGGTCACGTCGAGAAGAAGAACGTCCTTGACTTCTCCGCCGAGCACGCCGCCCTGGATCGCCGCGCCGAGCGCAACGCATTCGTCCGGGTTGATGCCCTTGAACGGCTCTTTGCCGGTGATGTTCTTGACAGCCTCGATGACTGCAGGGATCCTGGTGGAACCGCCGACGAGGATAACCTTGGAGATATCTGCGTTGGTCAGACCCGCGTCCGCCATAGCCTTTTTCATCGGGGTGATTGTCCTGGTCACGAGGTCGCTTGTCAGCGCGTCGAACTTGGCTCTCGAAAGATCCATGTCAATATGCTTGGGTCCGTCCGCGCCCATTGCGATGAACGGCAGATTGATGTTGGTGCTGGTCACGCCGGAAAGCTCTATCTTCGCCTTTTCAGCCGCTTCCTTCACTCTCTGCAACGTCGCCGCGTCGCTGATCTTTATGCCCTCTTTCTTTTCGAACTCCTGAAGAATGTAATCCATGATGCGTTTGTCGAAGTCGTCGCCGCCCAGCATCGTATCGCCGTTGGTCGCAAGCACTTCAAATACGCCGTCTTCGATCTCGAGGATGGAAACGTCGAACGTGCCGCCGCCGAGGTCGTAAATGAGGACTTTCTGTCCCTTGTTCTCGCCCTTGTCAAGACCGTAGGCGAGCGCCGCAGCGGTAGGCTCGTTGATTATTCTGAGGACTTCGAGACCGGCAATCTTGCCTGCGTCCTTGGTCGCCTGTCTCTGGCTGTCGGTGAAGTATGCAGGCACCGTGATGACCGCCTGAGTCACCTTTTCTCCCAGATAAGACTCAGCGTCGTTCTTGAGTTTGGTGAGGATCATTGCGCTGATCTCCTGAGGAGAATAGCTCTTGTCGTCAATCTTCACCTTGTAATCGCTGCCCATATGTCTCTTTATGGAACTGACCGTACGGCTTGCGTTGGCAACCGCCTGTCTCTTTGCAACCTGACCCACCAGTCTCTCTCCGCTCTTGGCGAAACCAACAACGGACGGGGTCGTTCTTGCGCCTTCTTTATTGGCGATAACGGTAGCTTCGCCGCCTTCCATAACGGCTACGCACGAGTTTGTAGTACCGAGGTCGATGCCGATTATTTTTGCCATAACAATATACTCCTTTTGATTGTATTTTATATTATTGTCCCACAACTACCAGAGGGTGACGGAGCACCTTGCCGTTGCGGATGTAACCTTTTTTGAGCACTTCTACGACTTTGCCCGCGTTTTCGGGGTCGTCGCGGTTCATCACCGCTTCGTGCACGTTGGGATCGAATTCCTTGCCGAGCGCTTCTATTTCCTGAACGCCGTATCTTGCCAGCGCGTCAAGAAAAGCTTTCCTGACCAGTTCCAGTCCCTGTCTGAAGGATTCGTCCTTCTGAGAAAGGATCGCCATTTCCAGATTGTCGAGAGTGGGAAGTATGCCTTCTATCACATCGGCAACGCCCTCTTCGTACATCACTTTTGCGGTCTCTTTGTTGCGTTTCTTGTAATTTTCGAAATCCGCCTGAAGCCTTACGTATCTCGCGAAAAGTTCCTTCATCGCCGCGTCCTGCTCATCGTTTTCTCCTGCTTTCGCTTCTCCTTCCTGCGCATTTTCGTCAAGCGCTTCTTTCACGACTTCTTCTGCTTCAAGTTCGCTTTCTTTTGCGGTTTCTTCTGATTTTACGGTTTTCTTTTTCTTTTCAGTCATTTTCGTCTCCGCCGTTGTCCAGCGCGCTTCCAAGTCTGCGCAACACGGACATAACTTTTTTATAATCCATTCTCTGAGGTCCTATCACGCCCACGTGACCCACCTCTTTGCCTTCCACAATATATTTTGCGGTGACCAGCGCCATATTTTTCAGATCTTCCGATTCTTCGTCTCCGATCTTGACTTCGAATTCCACGTCTCCGTCGCCTCTGACGAGGTCGTGCAGCTTTTCCTTTTTGGAGATTATGGACACGAAGCTTCTCACGTTGTCGACGTCTCTCGATTCAGGGTACTCGAATATCTTGTCCTCGCCCTCGACGTAAAGCTGGCTTTCTCTGTTCTTCCTGTACTCATCGATCATGTCGACGACCTGTCTGAACAAGTCTCTGTACGCCTGGAAATTCTGCTCCATCGGTTCGCGGTAATGCTGTATTTCCGCAAGGTTCTTGCCGGCGAACGTCGCGTTCAGAAGCTTGCCTGCTATGTCAACGTATGCGCCGTCTGCGTTGTCCGGGATCGCAACCATCTTGTCTTTCAGCACTCCGCTGTCCGTGATGATGACGACTAAGGCGTTTCCGTCAAGGAGATCGACGAGCCTGACTTCTTTGACAACCACTTTGTCAGTGCCCGTAAAGACCATCATCGACGTGTAATTGGTCGCGTCACTGACCACCTTGGCGGTATTTCTGACCAGTTCTTCTACCGTCTTGAAGTTTACCTCAAACCTCTCTTTGAGCGCCTCTGCGTCATCGCTCCCCTCGTCTATCATGCTGTCGACGTAAAATCTGTACGCCTTTGACGAAGGAACTCTGCCGCTGCTGACGTGCGGCTGAACGAGATACCCCAGTTCTTCGAGCGTCGCCAGTTCGCTTCTTATCGTTGCGGAGGAAACTTCAGGCATATATCTGGACTGAATTGCAGACGAAGATATCGGCTGAGGATCGTTGATGTAACTGTCGACGAGCGCCTGAAGCACTTTCTTTTTGCGGTCTGACAATCTGTCGTCCATAATTCCCTCCTTAATTCGTTTTGGCAATCGCCGCTTGCAACTGTTAGCAATCGCGCCCCTTGACTGCTAAATCTAATTATACCCCATTGTATGCAAAAGTCAACACTTTGATGACAATTTTTGAAAATTTGACGCGGATTTTATATTTTGCTACACTCGCGCGTTTTAAATAATACTGTCGCTTTGCAAAACGCCTTGCCGACAAGAAAATTTTCTTGGACAATGCGGAAAAACAAGCATGAAAAAAGCCGCTTGGAAGCGGCTTCTGAAGACGGGATCACTCGGACAACTGCCCGGATTTCGCAGCTGTTCTGCGTTTTTTATTGCGCTTGTCCACAACGTCCAGCACGACGCATATTGTGAATATCACCAGGATCGCGGCGGGAATTATCGCAAAGTACCACAGATTTCCCACTTCGGGAGCCGCCTCCTGCTGTTCAGCGTATACAACGGAAAAATAATCAAGGTTTATTATGTCGTCATTCGATGACGGAACTATTCTGATCTTGTGTTTTCCCGGACTGTCAAAGGTGACTGAAAACACGTTGCAATCGTAAAGCGTCTCTGAGCTGTTCAGATCTATCACTCCGTATTGCTTGCCGTCGACGTAAACCTGCATGCTGCCGTAGACGTCGCCCTTCGCGCAGTACGCGGAAATGCCTGTGCCGTAAAAATTGAACTCGATAGCCGCGTCGTCACCGTAACTTTCAAGTATCCAGCCGTTCACGCTTATCCCGCCCGTCTTGTATTGCCATTTTCCCTGATAAAGCACTCTGCTGCTGTTGGAAGGAACGATCGTGGCTTCTCCGGCATATACTCCGCAGACTATATCCTTTACCGTTGCGGAAAAAGCAACGTCGGAATACAATGTAAGCCTGAGATATTTCACGTCCGTTTTCTTTTCAAAAGGAGAATCCAGGTTCCCGTTCAGCGTGCCTTCGGCAAAGACCGTATAAGCGATCCCGTCAACGCCGTACTCCAGCTTGTATTTCACTCCTGTCATCGAAGTTTTCACCGTGACGTATTCGACGGGAAGGGTTTCAGCGTAAGCGAGCACAAATACGTGCTCCGTACCCTCTTTCGAGACGAAGGATGTGGAGTCGCTGCCGTCGGTGAGCGCAGAAACTTCGGAGCCTGCCGCCGGCTGAGGATATTCTTCAACGGTCACGTCTATAAGTTCGTAATCCTTCCTGCCCTCCCTGACGACGGAAAAACTGTCCGGAACGATCGCGGGTGCGACGTAACTTTCAATTTCGTCTCTGTCGAAAGGATAATATACAAGATAAGAATCGTCGATGTCCTTTATCTCTTTTTCGCCTTTTTTGCATATGCCGAGGCAGGCGTACGCGTTGCCTTTAGTCGCAAGGATATATATGTCGTAGTAATAGGAAACGCCCTGCTGCAACTCTATCTCGTAGCACAGCAGATCTGTATATTCGTTTACTGTAAGCGTATTTTCAAACATCGTGAAAGTGTATTCCGGCACACCGAAATCCACGCGCGTCATACCCTTGCTCCTGACGTATATCACGTAAGTCGCCGTCTCCTTCACCTGTATCACGCCGTTGTTCACGCTGAACGTATATACGCTGTCGTCGACCTCGCTGTTCTGCGGGATCTCGGCTTTGGAAACCGCCTTTTCCCCGACGATATAACTTGCTCCGCTTCCAGAATATTCCTTCACGGCGCTCTTCATGTCTCTCCACGGAACGTCTTCGTATCTTCTGAACACGGAGACCGCTATGTTGCACGTAAACCTTCCGCCGAGCGATACCTGTTGACCGTTGACGTCGTATATCAGGGTAAAATCGCTGCGTTTTACGTCGTCGCCGGGTTTGTATTCGTAAAGCCCGTCCTCTCCAGCTTTCCATTCTCTTTCTCCGAGCAGAACTCTGACAAGCTTTGCGTCGCCTGAAGATACCGTTGCTCCGGCAAAATCAAACGCCGTCTTTTCTCCGGAGTTCACCGTGACGCCCGTCTTGTCTGTCGTGAGATACCCCAGCGCATATCTGTTGGAAACCGGAACGTATTCCTCGAGTCCGCTCTGCGCATTCGTCACGTTCAGCCCGAAAAATTCAGAAAAATACGGCGCAAGATCAGTGCCTTTTTCCGCAAACGCGTTGCAGACGTGCTGAGCGAGAGTGACCGAGCCTGTTCCCGCCTCTGCGTCGTCCTTGCCGTACACGTAGCTTATCACCGCCGGGATCACGTTTTCCTCCCCGAAGGAGTGCATAAGATTTACGTAAGCGGCGAGGTTGCCGTATCCCGTCAGTTCTCCGGCAAGGCTTTTCTCAAGACAGTCCGCAGGATTGTTGATCCAGTATTCATCCCCGCAGTCCTGCGAAAGAATCCCGTCGGTAAACTTCACGAAAGCGCCGGCGGCAAGTATCTGTGAAACTTCTGCCGCGTTCTTGTCTCTGATCGCGCCTTCGACTTTGCTCTTTGCCAGCTCAAGCATTATGTCCCACGCCGCGCCCTGAGAAAGCTTTTCTGCATCCAGCGCACATTCAGCGTAAGAAACAGGGACGTACAATGCGTCTTTTGCCTGATTGTAATAAAGATCTGACGCGTAATTGACAAAAAATATCTCCGTGGGAGTAAGCTTGTCAACTCCGAATTCTCCCAAAGTGTAAACGTCAAGATAATCACATACCGAACGCCACCACGCCGCGGCGTTTTCAACGTCTTCGGATGAGTCAAGATATGAAGCGGGCAGATACAGCCTGACGTTTGCTCCGTCGACGACAGCATAGTCCACGCTGTCTTCCCAGTCCGCCATTCTGTCAAGACCGAGCCTGTAATAAGAAGCGGCAATACCTCCTGAAACAGTCATGCTCCAGAAATCGTCGCCGTAACATTTGCCTAGATTGACGTCAAGAAGTCCTGATACCGTTGACTCGAACGTAACCGACGCGCCGTCCAGCTTTACGCTGTAAGAACCTGAAGAATATCTTCCGACCGTTGCCTGGATCGTTCCGTCCGCCTTTTCCTCCGGGATCGTCACCGTTATCTTTTCGCCCTTCACGACGTATATGCCGGTGAAATGCCAGCCTTCAAGACGGGTGTCGAAATATATCGATTTTTCCACGCGCGGCAGATCTGCGTAATAAACCGGCTCCGTATCGGGCGTTACCGTACCGATAAGGCTTATGCCGTCGCCGTACTTTCCGACGACGTTTTCCTGATAATACGTCACGTCGTCCTTTGTGTCGCAGGACGCGAAAACAAAAATGCACGCTATTATCAGAATCAATGCCAATGCCGCTTTCTTCATATTTTTTATTATATATTATCCGTTCTTAAAAAACAATTATTTTACTCTTGTTTTGCTCTGCCTTTTGACTATGGCAAAAACGCGTATTATAATGGAAATATGGTTGAAATTGTTTTAATTGAAAATCCTTGTGAAATAAAAGAGGTTGCCCGTCTTGCGGACGAAATATGGCACGAATGTTACAAAGGCATCATCTCCGACGCCCAGATAGACTATATGGTGAAAAATTTCCAGAGCGAAAAAGCTATGCTTGAGCTGTACGAAAACGGCGCTGAATTTTACGCGCTGACAGAAGACGGCGTTATGCGCGGATATATAGAGCTGGAAAAGGAGGAGGACGCTCTCTTTTTGTCAAAACTCTATCTTCACTCCTCTCTGCGCGGAAAAGGCAACGGCTCAAAGGCGCTTTCATTCGTAAAGGCACGCGCGAAAGAACTGGGCTGCTCGTCCGTATATCTTCACGTAAACAAATACAACAAACGCGCGATCAAGGCATACCTTGCAAACGGTTTCATAAACGAACGCTCCCTCGATACGGAAATAGGCGACGGCTTCGTTATGGAAGATTATATAATGCGCGCGAAAACGGAAT
>CALWKT010000066.1 GCA_944381335.1 uncultured Christensenellaceae bacterium | reverse complement strand
GCATTGTACATTTTGTTTCAGTTCAGAAGCAATCTGTCTTTGCAGTCAAAACGGGATTCTGCTATTGTTGCCGGGTGTGATTTTATCGTTGCGATCAAAGCGGAATTTTTGTTGCATTGCGAATTTTATTTCAGTTCAGAATCCATTTTGCATTTGCAGTCAAAACGGGATTCTGCTATTGTTGCCGGGTGTGATTTTTCGTTGCGATCAAAGCGGAATTTTTATTGCATTGTACATTTTGTTTCAGTTCAGAAGCAATCTGTCTTTGCAGTCAAAACGGGATTATGTTATTGTTGCCGGGTGTGATTTTATCGTTGCGATCAAAGAAGAATTTTTGTTGCATTGCGAATTTTGTTTCACTTTGGGAGCGTATTGCAGAAATTAAAAAATGATGCGCATTTTTTATAAAAACGCCCTGAAGTTTTGCCGTCTCTTAAAATGCACGTTTAAGCGGCTTGACGGACAAAGGGATCAGGTCTTTGAAATCAAACTCCCGGACTGAAACAAAAAAGACGGCGTTGCCGTCTTAAAATTCAAAACATCTGAAAATATATGAGTTCTGCCGCAAAGCGTTTGCGAAAATTTCCGTCAATATAAATCAACCGCTTCTTTACTGCCGTAAACGACGGCTCTGCCCTGTCTGATCATATTGGGTTTGTTGCTGTCTGAATTGTGCGCTTCGTAATAAGTCCTCGCGTCGTCAATTGTGTTGAAAGTGATCACGAAAACCTGCTCGACATTTGAAGAATTGGCGTTCTTAAGCCCGTGATACGCAAAGTCGACAAGATCCTTGTCAACTCCGGCGCTGGCAAACGGAAAAGACTGTGCGTCATATCCCGCCTGCTCGTATTTTTCCTTGAGCGCAGACTCCTCAGTCGCACACGCGACGAAGGACAACACAACCGAAAGAATCACGGCTGTCACGAATATCAGCGCAGTTGTTCTCTTTTTTATTTCCATATCGGTAATTATACAGCTTTTTTGCGGCAAGCGCAAGGATTTGCGGTAACCTCGCGCGACTTCTCCCTTAATACGCGATCGGGATAAATCACTCTTTTCACTCTTTTCATGCCGGCAAGCCCAGCCGCAGAAACGTCGCACGACCGTAGCGAAACGTCTTCAGACAGCGGCTGTTTTTCATTTTCTCCTGCCCGAAACTAAAAAAATATAGGCGCGGAAACCGCGCCCGTATTTTTGTTTTCGAATTTCTTATCAGAACAGCTCGAGAGCGTCTTCATCGCCGATTGCGATAGCGTTGCCCTTCTTCTTCACGCCGTCTCCCTTGATCTCTTCATAGCAAGCCTTTGCATCTTCGGAATTGCCGAAGCAAACGATTATGACGTTGCTCACAAGTTTGGTCGCAACGAGAACGTATTTGATATCAGCGTCCTCAGCGTCGTATCCGGGGATGTCGTCCGCTGCGCCGCTGACTACGACATAGTCTGCTTCCTCATACTTCTTGGTGAGAGATTCTTCGCTGGGCGTACAAGCCATCAGCATGGTTGCGAGCACGATTGCGAGCACAACGATAGATGTAACAGTGATAAACTTCTTCATAAAAACCTCCTCAGGTTAAGATACATTTATTATAGCATTGCGTTTTTCAACTTTCAATAAATTTATGTAAAATTTTTGCAAATATGCTTTTTATTCATATTTTATGCGCATAATTTTTAATTTTTAACATTTACTACTTTGCACTGTGTATGTTTATGCACACAATGTACGATATCCTGCGCTTGTTTTTGCATCCGTAAAACGCGGTTTTCATGCCTTCTGCGGGTAAAATCGTGATCCGGCGGTTCGGGTCTTTGTGAAAAGCCGGGAAGCTTAGAAGGAAATGAAAAATGCCGCGGGATCCGCGGCATCTGTTGACTTAGTATTTCAGTTTTCTTTAAAGCAATGTAATTTCAGTTATTCCTCGCTTTCTGTTTCCCCGTTTCCTTCCACAAGCCCGCC
This sequence comes from uncultured Christensenellaceae bacterium, assembly GCA_944381335.1. The sequence goes on along the minus strand of CALWKT010000066.1, from coordinate 2,373 downwards.
TTTGTTGTTGTAGATGTCGAGCGCGTTCTGAGTGCCGACAAGGACGACTTTGCCTTTCTGTTCGACGACGTATGCGCCTTCTCCGGTGTTTTCCACGTTTTCCCTTTCTGCATACGCGGTTGCGTTATCCTTTTTCTTGAAGGCGACAATTCTGATATAATCGCCCGAATCTTCCCTCTCGCCGCAATAAATAAAATCAACGTCTTCGCCGGAAAGTTCAAGCGAATTTGCTGAAAGCGGAGTCGTAGTATATCCCGCGCTTTCGTATTTTGTCTTGCACGCGTCTCTGCTGGGCACGCACGCAACCAATGCAAAAACCGTTGTAACCAATACGACGAGCAAAACCGTCGCGACAAGAAATTTTTTCACGATACATCCCCCGTTAGTTCTTTTCCGTAATATTATACCATATTGTTTCAATCTTTTCAACAACAGATTCCAAACAAAAAAAGACTCCGTAAAAACGGAGCCGTAAAGTTATTTGTCAGAGTTTTTTTCTTTGTTTTCCGCAACCTTAACGTCGTCCGAAATGCGGATCTCTTTTGCCGGAACGTATTCCTTTTTCTGTTCTATCAGTCTTTCCCTTTCTCTGATAACGAATTTTTTGCTATACCTGAATATCACGCATATCGCGATCACAGCGATCACGAGAACCGCCGCCAGAATGTAAAAGAAGATATCGCCCATATTGTCTACGGGCTTGATGTTCGTCTCCGTCGCCGCGAAACAGGTTGTTCCTGCGAGAATACATGCCGTCAATGTCAGAGCGGCAATCAGAATCAGCTTTTTCTTCATATTCTTTACCTTAATGATATTATTGCACACGCTCCCGTTCTATGCAAGTAAAATCATTGTAAACACATGTGCGCGTACGCCCTCTGCCTCTTGAAAATAATGAATTTTGTCTGGACATCGCGGCGCGCATATTGTATAATGATTGTATTATATGTAACTGAGGTGCATTATGGATTTTACCAGACAGCAAAAAGACGACGCCGTAAAATTTATTTGCGACGAGATCGAACACGTCATCAAAGATTTCGGCGACCGCGACCCGGGCAACGACGGCGAACGCAAAGCGCTGGAATATATGAAATCTCAGATCGCGCAATACGGCGACGATTCTCACGGCGAAAGCTTTAAAGTTGCTCCCCACGCGTTCTTCGGATGGACGTATTTCGTGGGCGTATTCATGATGCTCGCGATCGCCACCTATTTCTTCGCGCCGATAGTCAGCGTGGTTTGCATAGTTTTCGCGCTCGTCCCCATGATCGGACAGTTCGTGTTTTACCGCGAAACGATAGACTGGCTGTTCAAAAAACGCGAATCCGGCAACGTATGGGGCGGGATCAAACCCAAGGGAGAACTCAAACGCCGCATTGTCCTCAACGGGCACTCTGACGCGACCTACGAATGGCACTGGCATTACGTCGGCGGATACAATCTCTTCCTTACCAGCATAATAATCCCGATAATCGGCGTAGTTTACCTGCTTGCCTGCGTGGTAGTCGCCTGCATAAGCATGGGCGGAGTGATCGGCACTCCTCAAGGCGCTCCCCTATACATGGGCATTGCTTCGGTAATATTCGTTCCGTTCTACATAGCGTTTTTCCTCTTTTCCGACATCAGGAGACCTGTGCCGGGCGCAAACGACAACCTGACCGCGTGCTATATGGCGATCGCCACCCTCAAGCTTATGCACGAAAACGGAGTGCGCCTTGAAAATACCGAAGTGGTCGCTCTTGTGACCGGCTCTGAAGAAGCAGGACTCCGCGGCGCGAAATTCTTCTGCCGCAACAACCCCGATCTTTGGAAAGAAAAAGACGTGGAGACCGTCTTTGTCACATACGAAACTTTGCGCGAGCTTGAACATCTCGTGATTTACAACAGAGACCTTAACGGCACGGTAAAACTTGATATGCCCACCTGCGAACTCATCAGACGCGCAGGCGCAAAGAACGGAATGGATCTGCACTACGGCTCCGTATACGCAGGCGCGACCGACGCCGCGGCGTTTGCCCAGGCAGGCAGAAAATCGGCTTGTATCGCGGCAATGGCTCCGCAGGTCAAGGAGTATTACCACACCCGCCTCGACAACTACGAAAACCTCAGCCCCGAATGTCTCTCCAAAGTTCTCGACATGACGATAGATTTCGTGACCGAATTCGACGAAAAAGGACTTGAAGGTCCGGACAAACAATAATACGATTTTTTACATCGCATAAACAATAAAAACAAGCGGACGGAAATGATGTGCACCCCAAAAGTTAGACACTTTTGGAGGTGCATATTTTATGGCAAAAAAAGGGCAAAAGCAAAAGAAGTATAGCGCAGAGTTCAAGATATCTGTTATACTGGATATGTTGAACAACA
>CALWKT010000065.1 GCA_944381335.1 uncultured Christensenellaceae bacterium | reverse complement strand
AAAGATAACGGCGACGAGCCGATCGGCGGCATATCGGTCGTACATATGGACGAAAAAGTCGCAATGGCGCATATCGGCTATTGCTTGGGCAAAAAATGGTGGCATAAAGGCATTATGAGCGAAGCGCTCAAAGCGGTGATGGATCTTCTGTTTGACGTCGCAGGCTTTAACAGGATAGAATCGCGCCACGATCCGAACAACCCGAACTCAGGCAAGGTAATGCAAAAATGCGGCATGAAATACGAAGGAACTCTGCGACTCTCCGATTGGAACAATCAGGGCATTTGCGACGCAAGCTATTATGCATTGCTAAGGTCAGAGCGCTGAGCGTCGCGTCGTCTTCTGCTGAAAATACGGCGCGCCAAACAACTTCCCCCGCTTCTCACGCAAATGAACAAAGTTAAAAACGAAAACAGGATAAATTATGGCACCCGTGACGATTAAACGCATATTTAAAAAGGATTACGAAGGCAGGATCCTACCGATAAAATACACGACGGATTATTATTACGACGTATCCCTGACCCGCGTCGATGACGGCTGGAAAGCGGATTTTTCTGTCGCCCGCTTCCCGTCTCCCGTTACCCACACCCCGGAAGAATACGATTACCCCGACAAGCTGTTCCAAAAGCATTGGAAAGGTGCGTACGCATACGGCGCATTTGACGGAGACGCGTTCGTCGGAGCGATAGAACTTTATCCCGAAAAGTGGGCAAACAGAATAAGAGTGACCGAACTGTGGGTGGACGAAAACTACCGCAAAAGAGGTATCGGCAAAAGACTTATGGACATAGCCAAAGCGCAGGCGAAAAAGCGGGGCGCGCGTATGCTGATACTCGAAACTCAGTCCTGCAATTTCAACGCGATAGGATTTTACCTGCACGAAGGATTCGACCTCGTAGGCTTCCTATCCTGCGACTACTCCGACAGCGACCTCGACCGCAAAGAGGTTCGGCTCGAAATGGGGTGGTTCAACCGCGGTCAAAACAAAGCGTGATGCAATGTGGCCATCTGCGCGGTCAGTCGTTATCTTAAAATCAGAGACAGCGCATCGGACAAGCGTGCCGCTTGACTTATATCTCCCGCAAGGGGTAAAATATTAGCGTCAAAGAGGTGAAAAATGGACACGAAAACCGCCGTATTAAGATTGCTTGAAGAAAACAAATCCACGGCTCTGTCGGGGCAACAGATCGCGGGCATGCTGGGCGTTACGCGCGCGGCGGTATGGAAGGCGGTAAAAAACCTGATAAACGACGGCTACTCTATAACCGCGACGACAAACAAAGGATATATGCTCACCGGCGCGAGCGACGTGGTATCTGCTGAAGGGATACGCGCTGCGCTCCCCGAAAGGTATAAGAACATACCTTTAGAGGTCAAACAAAGCACGGTTTCGACGAATATCGACGTCGGCGCGGCGGCGGCAGGCGGCGCGCCTCACGGCACGACGGTGGTCACGCTGGAACAGAAAAGCGGCCAGGGCAGATTGGGCAAAAGCTTCTGTTCTCCCAAAGGCGGACTGTATTTTTCAACGCTGATACGCCCCACCCTGTCCATTGACAAAGCGGTGATGATAACCCCTGCGGCGGCGGTCGCGGCGCATAAGGCGATAACGGATATACTCGGCTTGCCCGTCTCGATAAAGTGGGTCAACGACATATATATGAACGGGCGCAAGGTCGTGGGGATATCCACTCAGGCGCAGGCGGATATCGCGGTCGGCGGCATAAGCGGGATAATAGTCGGCACGGGGATAAACTACAATACCGCTCAAAGCGATTTTTCAGGCGACATACAGAACAAAGCGGGGTCGCTGTATTATGGCGACGCGCCCGCAAAGCGCAACGAACTTATCGCGGCGGCGATAACCACTCTGCTGGACCTTTCCGAGGACCTGACCGACAAGAGTTATATGGACTATTACCGCAAGCACAATTTCGTGCTGGGCGCGCGCGTCGATTACGAAATTGACAGAGAGGCAAAAAGCGGTATCGTCGAAGATATAGACGACAACGGCGCGCTGATAATAAGCGAGGACGGGCACAAAGAAAAACGCCGCCTGTTCTGCGGAGAGATATCGGTAAGACCGAGGATCTGAACGAAAAAACAGCGTTTAATAAACACGGGCGCAAAAATTTATTAAAATTCGGTGAAAACAATGCTTATAAAAGAAATCGAACTTTCTGAATCCGTCGCGGCTGAATTGATCGCGCTTTCAGAAGATTGGGAGCAAGAAAATTCTTGTTACGGATATCGAAAAAACGCTTCGGATGAATTCAAAGGAAAAAGGATATTCGTTGCGACTGACGGCGATCTGATCTGCGGATATTTATTCGGACATAACATTACAGCCGGACAAGATACCTGTGTTTATAAAGCGGGAACCGAATATTTCGAGATCGACGAGTTGTACGTTAAACCGCAATACCGTAATTGCAGGATCGGCAAGAAGTTGTTCAAGTATGCCGAAAAGGCGGTTTCGTCCGACGTAAGCCTTATCATGCTTTGTACGGCAACCAAAAATTTCCGTGCGATCCTTCATTTTTACGTGGACGAACTAGGGATGGATTTCTGGAGCGCCTGTCTCTTCAAAAAATTAAAATGATTTTCAGTTAATTAATATATCACGAGCGGAGACTTTTGAAGATCTCCGCTCATTTTCAATACGGTTGATATTATTATCGATTTCCCCTCTCCGTCAGAAATTTATGACCCCGAGGTGTTCCAGAAGTATCTTCACGCCGAGAAGGATCAGGATGACGCCGCCGAAAATCTCCGCTTTGTTCTTGAACTTATCCCCCACTTTTATTCCTATGCCGACGCCGATAAGACTGCACGTGAAGGTCGTTGCGCCGATTATCGAGACGGCGAGCCAGACGTTTACCTGAAGGAACGCGAACGTGACGCCGACCGCAAGCGCGTCTATACTGGTAGCGACCGCCATAATAAGCAAGGTCACGAAGCCGAGTTTAAGAGGTTTGTCCTCTTTCTCCTCCCCTTCCTTTTCCTTATCGAAAAAGCCGTCGTAAACCATTTTTCCGCCGAGGAGCAGAAGAAGCCCGAACGCAATCCAGTGATCGAAAGCGGTGATGTATTTTTCAAACAGCGAGCCTGCCGCCCAGCCGACGACCGGCATAAGCACCTGGAAGCCGCCGAAGAAAAGCGCGATCAGAAGCGCGTATTTCCAGATGAATTTCTTCATCTCCACGCCTTTGCACATGGAGACCGCGAAAGCGTCCGCCGACACTCCGAAAGCTATCACGATGATATCCCAAATTGACATAATCCCTCTCTTTCGTACCGTGCAATAAAAAAATCACACATAGTACGGGTGTGCTATGTGTGAGTCTTGCCATTTAATATAAGCCATGCCCCGAAAGACAAGTATGTTGACTTATAACGAGAGTTTCGCCGACTACTCCCTCACCGGTTGTTAGTCTAGCATAACAAGATACTTATGTCAATTATTCGAAACGCCTTTATATTATCTTTTACGCTCAGCTAAGCCGACCCGGCAGACAACCCCGTTGCCGCGAAGCCGATCTGTCCGACACCACGTGGCTCAGTCCTCTTTTGTTTTTTCTTCTGCGGTGCTGTTTTCGTTATTTTCGGCGGGCGGCGTACCCTCTATTACTATTTCCTGTTCGGGTTCCTTCTTCATACTCTTGAAAAGCATGAACGCGGCGGGGATGATTATCAGAATATTGACTATGACAGCGGCGAGGAATATGTAGTTGGTCGGCACGGGCTGTTCGACGCCTGTGGTCGGGTCAACGTAAACGCCGTTGCTTGTCGAGCTTACGTACGCGCCGATGAACGGACCCACGCACATCGGGATCAGCACGCTGAAAACCATTCTTATTCCCTGGAAATGCCCCACTTTGTCAGAGGGAGTATTGTCTCTCATACACGCGGAAAGAAGTGACATCTCCCACAGGTATCCGGTCATCATGATTATGCCGGCAACCGAGACGAACCAGATGTTTCGCGCAAAAAACATCATCAACCCGCCCGCCGTATATATCAGCAACGACGTAGGGAGCAATATCCTGAGAGGTATCTTGCCGCGCAGGAAGCCGAACAGTACGCTGAACACCGCCGAAAGCACGAGTATCGCGCCGAGCATAAGCACGTAGTCTTTTATCCCGAGGAAATATTCGACGTATATGATAAGATAGGTCATATATATATTGTTGGCGATCCCGATGATGCATATCGCAACGTATATCAGATACAGATCGCGGTTTTTCTTTACGACGGACGGGCGAAAACCGTAACCGAGTTCTTTGAAAAAATTGCCGCGTTTAGGCTGAAGATCAGGGCTGTCCTTGAGAAGGAAGAGTCCCGCAACGCCCATGACGGTGGTTATCGCGCCGAGTACGCCGAAGAACAACATCCATTGCCCTTTCTGTGTGAAAGAATCGAAGACGCCGAATATGACGAGAAGCGCGGCAAGCGGCATGACCTGCAACACGCCCTCCGCTTTCGCCCTGTTTTCATGCGACGTCACGTCTGTGATCCACGCGTTGAACGCCGCGTCGTTCGCCGTCGATCCTATCGCGGTCATCAGGCAGTCCATCACGATTATCATCACCGTCGTCAGCGCGACCGCGTTGGCAGACGGGAAAAGCTTCTCTGAATTTTCTTTCGTTATCAGCGCAAACGCGAAAACGCTGACGCCCCAGAATATGTAACCGATACTGATGAACAGTTTGCGCCTGCCCACTCTGTCTGAAAGTCCTCCGGCAAGCAGAGTGACGACCGTGGCGACGACCGCGCTTGAAGCGACCATGGCGCTCGTAGCGTTCAGATCGTAAGTGACCGTCTTGTAAAGATAGACGTTGAGATACATATTCTCCACCATCCAGGCTATCTGCCCCACAAGACCGAACAGCACAATGCTCGCCCACACTCTGGCGCCCAGTTTTGCCCCCTGAGAAGAATTTTTACCACTCATACGTCTCACCTCCGGTTTATATTATTATATACCTTTGCACGCGGTTTTTCAATACCCCCGGGCGGTTTCAGACGCGCTTTCCTTTCAGGTCTTTAAACTCCCGGAAAACCGGATGAATTCCAACGCGCGGCGCGCCGTCCTTTATTGTCAGAAAGAAAAACCGCATAAAAATCCCCTGCCGTAAAGCAAGGGATTTTGGCGCCCGTGTCGATTAAACGCGGTATTGATTACTTCTTGACGACCTCGAATTCAAGCGTCTTTTCTCCGAGTTTGCCTGCTGAGAAAGTGACGGTCGCTTTGCCGCTCTTGCCCGTCGTCTTGATCCAGACGCCTCTCTGACCGCCTATCAGCGCGACGTTTTTCTCGCCTATGACCTCTATCGGACCGGTGGTCTTTATCTCGATCGCGGTGTTGTCGTAAGGCAGTACGTTGCCGCACTGGGAGACCGCTTTCAGAACGATCCTGGTCACGTCGTACGTCTCGTCCTCCACCAGTTTGTCGCTGTCCGCTTTTGCGAAAAGGCTCGCCTTGAAAACGGAACCTTTCTCAGTCGTAACGACGACTTTGCCGTCCTGATCCAGACCTTCGAATTTATACGTGACCTGCTTGCCTCCCCAGCTTGTAACGTACTTGCCGAAAAGCATCGTGATGCTGTCGACGGACAGTTTGTACTTGATCAGGCTCTTGACAAGAATAAGCGGATGACGGAATATGCCGCCGAACGTACCGTACTTCTTGACTGCGAGAAGCGCCTTCTTGAGCTGCGCCGCGTCGCGCTTGCTGAACTTGTACTGCTCGTCCTTTTCAAGCTGATCGCCGATCACGTCGTCGAGCGGCACGGGCGGCACGGGAATATTTCTGAACTCCTTGCACTTGCCCCACTCGTCTATCATGTCGAACGTGTTGATCAGCACGCCGTTCTTGTACATCCTTACCTTGGGACAGTTGGTGAACATATAGACCGTTCCCACCTGACCTCCCGCCACGTCTCCTATCTCCATGTTTGAAGATATCTCGAGAACGGGTTTGTCGCCCTGCATCCTGTAAACCTTTGCCGCAAGCTTGTCTATGCGGAACATATCGGACACGCCGTGATAGCAGATCTTGTCGCCGCTGCCGAAGTCCTTGTGCGTGTTGTAGTCGCTCATACACCAGCCGATCGCGCCGCTGGTACCGTTCGCGCCGTACATCTTGTCCAGCACGCGCGCATGGCGTATCGCGTGTTCCTGTCTCTTCTTTTCGTGGTCGAACGTCTTGGTCGGGAACATATGCCCGTTGTGCTCGGTTACGAGATAGGGCACGTTGCCCGCGACTATGAACTTGGGCAGAAGCCTTATTCCGCCGCCCGAGTGTATGAAGTCGTTATAAGTGTAGACGTCCTCGAGCAGATGGCTTCTGGGTATGCATCTGACGCCGCCCGTCTGTCTCGTCTTGTCGAGAGAATGAGCGAGCGCATTCGTCTTGGTGTAAAGTTCGTCGTCGTCGCCGGACTCGTTGATCCTGACGCCCCACAGGATTATGGAAGGATGGTTATAATCCTGGTCTATCATCTCGCGGACGTGCTGAAGGCACATCTCTCTCCACTCGTTGTCCTTGCTGACGTACTGCCAGCCGGGGATCTCGGTGAACACCATGAGCCCCAGTTCGTCGCACTTGTTCAGGAAGTGCTTGCTGTTGGGATAATGCGAAGTGCGCGCCAGGTTGACGCCCAGTTCGTTTCTGAGGTAAACCGCGTCCGCTTCCTGCGCCGATCTCGGCATCGCGTAACCGACGTAAGGATAGGACTGATGACGGTTCAGCCCTCTGATCTTGAGAAGCTTGCCGTTGAGGAAGAACCCTTTCTTTGTGAATTCGCAGGTCCTGAAGCCGGTCTTGTCGACGACCTTCTCGGTGCCGAAAGTCGCGGTCACGGTATAGAGGTTGGGGTCGTCCACGTCCCACAGCTTTACGCCCTTGCAGTCCAGCACGACGTGAGCCTTGCCGTTTTCCGCAGTCGTTTGAGCGCTCGCGATCTCTGCGCCCGCCGCGTCCGTGACTTTTACCGATATCTTGTCCTTCACGTCGCCGGTCATGATCAGCTCCACGTCCAGCTTGGGCGCGGTCAACACGTCAACCGGGGTAAGGCGCATATTCCTGCAATACTCTCCGTCGTGTACGTAAAGATATACTTCGCGGTAAATGCCGCCGTATACCAGATAGTCCACCACGCCGCCGAACGGAGGGATCTCCGCCCTTTCGGTGCTGTCTACCATCACCGCGATCACGTTGTCCTTGCCGTACTCGACAAAAGGCGCGATGTCCGCGTTGAATTCGGTATAACTGCCCTTGTGAGAGAACGCCTCCTTGCCGTTGACGTAGACCACGGCGTAGTTCGCGACCGCCTCAAAGCTCAGGATCAGCTTTTTGCCCTTCCAGCTTTCGGGAACGCCGAGCGTTCTGCGGTAACAGCTGACGAACTGGTACATCTCCTCGTCGAAGTTGTTGTAAGGTATCTCTTTGTTTGCGTGCGGGATATTGACGGTTTCGAACGCTTTGTCGTCGAAATCCTTTGCGGTGTATTCCTGCTTAAAATCGGCGGAGTATTTCCAGCCGTAATTCAAATTTACTGTTTCAGACATAAACCCTCCTTTATCGTCCAGTACATTGTATCATACTCCGCCGCTTTTATCAACGCTTTTCTCAATAATCGCGCGCATAAAAAGCGCAGCGCACGTCAACGCTTGACTTTTTACGTGAGGCGCGCTACACTATAACAACAAATATTTACGCACGGCGCAGGCGCGGACTATCGCCTGGCACGCGGCGGCAAACGTAAAAAGGAAAGAAAATGAAAGACTCTCGTAAAAAATACGTAGTGATACTGGGAGACGGAATGGCAGATTACCCTGTGGACGAACTGGGCGGAAAAACCCCGCTCGAAGTCGCCTGCAAACCCAACATCGACGCCTTGTGCGCGAAGGGGGAACTGGGTCTTGTCAGAACGGTGCCCGCAGGCATGAAACCGGGCAGCGACGTCGCCAACCTAGCGGTGCTGGGCTACTCCCCCGCACGCTATTACAGCGGCCGTTCTCCTCTGGAAGCGCTCAGCATAGGCATTGACCTGAAAGACACCGACATTGCGATCAGGTGCAACCTCGTCACGCTGTCCGACGACGAACCTTACGAAAACAAGACGATGGTCGATTACAGCGCGGGCGAGATCTCCACGGCGGAAGCGAAAGAACTGATCGACTTCATCCAAAGCAAACTGGGCAGCGACAGCCTGCACTTTTACAGCGGCGTGAGCTACCGCCACTGCCTGGTCAGACACAACTCCCGTCTGGGCACCTCGTTCACTCCCCCGCACGATATTTCTGACAAAAAAGTGACGGAATACCTTCCCAAAGCGCTTTACGGAGAAGAAATGCTGTCTCTGATGAAAAAGTCGTACGAACTGCTCAAGGACCATCCCGTCAACGTAGCGCGCGTCAAAGCGGGCAAGAACCCCGCCAACAGTATATGGCTGTGGGGCGAAGGCACCCGTCCCGCCCTCTCTCCGTTCAGAGAAAAGTACGGTCTGAAAGGCGCGGTGATAAGCGCAGTCGATCTGATCAAGGGCATCGGCATAGGCGCAGGTATGAAGGTCATCGAAGTGGAAGGCGCGTGCGGAACTTACGAGACCAATTTCCGCGGCAAAGCGGAAGCGGCGGTCAAAGCCCTGCTCGAAGACGACTGCGATTACGTCTACGTACACATGGAAGCGCCCGACGAATGCGGACATCAGGGCGATCTGAAACACAAGATTTTATCTGTTGAATTGATAGACGGTGTTGTGGTACAATATATTGTGGAAAAGCTGAGAGAGGCGAAAACCGACTTCAGTATGCTGATTGCGCCCGACCATCCGACGCCGCTCAGACTCAAAACGCATACGTCGGATCCCGTACCTTACGTGCTTTACCGCTCTTACGACGAAAAGGAAAATCCTTTCACGTGTATGACTGAGAATAACGCCAAGGCGAGCGGCGTATATTACGACGACAGTTGCGCCCTTATAGAAAAGTTCATCAAGGAGGACTGAAAATGGACGACAAAGACAAAGACCTTTTGATCGACGAAGACGCCGACAAAGACAGAGACGCTCTTCTTTCAGACGATATCCCTCTGGACGATCATTCCGATTTCGTAGACGAACCCGTCCAGAACGTGCAGGTTACCGATTCCGGAGAAACTCTCTTTTCAACAGACGAAAACGCGCAGGCGGCAGTGGATAAACCCGGGCAAACCCCCGCGGAACAGCCTGAGACCGCCGCGGAAACCGGCGAAGAAGCCGGCGCGGAGACTACTTCTTCAGAGAATACGGTTGACGCAGACGAAAACACTCCCGTGATCGACGAGTCTCAACCCGCCGTTCCCAGCGAAGAGGAAATGAACGAGGCCCTGAAACCCAAACTCAAGGAGACCTCGGTCAAGAAGAAAAAACGCATTATCATCGCGGTCGTCGCGGTGCTTCTCGTCGCCGCGATCACTCTTGCGATCGTTCTGCCCATCGTCTTTTACTACCGTGACAAGATCATGGTCAGCAGCGCGGAAGACTTCGCCAACTACAACGACGGCAAATATTTCGTGCTCGAAAAAGACGTTACCGTAGACGGAGATCTGACGATAGAGAGACTTTACAACATTGACCTCAACGGGCACAGCCTCGTCGTCAACGGCACGCTTAAATACGTCGCCGGCACTGAAGGCACGCTTACGATCGGCACCAAGAAAGGCAAAGAATACGTCGCCAAAGGCCTGCTTCAGGCGGACGAAATAATTTTCGAGACCGCAAGCGCGAACGTCAATCTCGTCGCTCCGGTGACAGTCAATACGATGACCGTCACGGCGCAATCGTTCACCCTCTCCTCTTCCGCTCAGGCGAACGGAACGGTGACCGTGGACTCCCCGACGATCAACATCAACGGACCGGTATCTTTCGGAGAAGGCGAAAGCGCAAAGTTCGTCGCGAAGAACGCAAGCGCGTTCAATGTGAACGCAAACCTCTCTTCCGCCGTCGAAACTGTCTCTTCCACGCTGACTCTCGCGAAGAACGCAACGATCGGTTCTCTTGCGCTTGACTCCTCGTCACGCGCGGCGATATACGGCAAGATCAGCGAAAGCGTCACGTCTCTCGCACCCGTCGAAGAACCCGACGCCGAAACCCCGGAAGAAGATCAGACTGAAGGAGCTGCGTCTGCGATGAGTGAAACCGTGACTGATACGGGCAACGTCGTCGTCCTGCTCGGCAGCGACTACTCCTGCCCGACGGTCAGAAACGTAGACATTCTCGCGCTTGAGCGCAGAAGCGATCTTTCCATCGAAATATACGACTGCACGACGGTCAAGTACATCGACCGCCTCGCCGCTCCCGTCGACATCAACATCGACGAACGCTCTGACGGCTCTCTGGTCGCCGTATCGTCAAAAGTGCAGAACGCGCAGGCTTACTCGTTCAGCGTTGACGGCAAAGACTGGGTGGACGTCGACGGCAACGAATACGACATCACCGCTCAGCTCACTTCCCAGACCGGCACGCACCGCGTCGAAGTTTACGCGAAAGGCAACTACTCCTATTCTGATCCGTTCGCGCTCGGAGACGCTTCCGTCCTCTATCTGGACGGCGAAAAGACCGCTTGCGAGTACACCTACCGCATCCAGCTCGCCACTCCGTCCAACCTCAACGTGACGGTTTCAGTGGTCGAAGGTCAACAGGTCTATAAGCTGACTTTCGACAAAGTCGCGTTCGCCACTTCTTACGAATACTACGTCAACGGCGTCAAGTACACGTACAAGCCTGAGAACGACAACGCGCTGATCGAGATCGACATCACTTCCAACCTGCCTTCTGTGGGCGCTTACTCGATCAGGGTCATCGCCACCGCAGACAGCGCGGACATCCTGACCAGCAAACCCGCCATGACCTCAACGGTCAAGCTGGAAAAACTGCTGACCCCCACCCTTTCCGCAGTATTGCAGGAAGACGGAACAACGTTGCTGACAATACAGACCACCGAGGGCGTGTCGACCACATATCTCGTGACCTATCAGGAAACGTTGCCCGACAACTCAAAGAAAACGGTTACCCTGATCACCACCAACACCACGCTGAACCTTTCCGGCGTAGCCGAGGGCGAAAGCATAACAGTAACTGCTCAAGCGAGCGGATATTACACGCAGAGCGATCCTTCCTCCGTCGTTGTGACAAAACCCGCTCCCGTACCTGCCGAATAACGGCAAACCGATAACAAAACGCGGCCTTTAAGGTCGCGTTTTTTGTTGCCCTGTCTTTTCCCGTCTTGCGGGATGGCGAACAATGCTTTTCTCAAATTTATTTGTGAAAAACCGTCTTTTTCTCCTTGTATTATTGCCCGTTTTAATATAAAATAAATGGTAGTAATTTATAAGAGGTGAATCATGACAACCTGTTCTCATTGCGGCGCAGCGATATATTTGAACGACGATTGCAAAGAACCTCTCTCAATCTGCCCTCTGTGCGGCGGTTCTGTTGAACACTGCCTTTCCGCCTCAGGTACTCAGACGAAATCCCACCCGGGCAATTACGTCTGCGACAATTCGGAATGGGCGGTTCTAATAGACTCTCCCACGTACTTCACGTCTAAGATACTCGTCAAAAAAGACAAACTCAACGAGCTTTACGAAGCGCTTGACTTCAACAACCGCAAAAATTACAAGAAAGCCCTTGAGCTGTTTGAGAGGTTTACCGTCGATCAATGCCCGTTTGCGCTGACCATGCGCGGAAAATACGCTTATCTGGGCTTAGCCTGCCCTCGCGACGTTTTCACTGCGGTCGCTCTGCTCAGTCGGGCAGCGGAAAAAAACGACGCAGAGGCAAACACCAATCTGGCTGAATATTACATAAGCGGCACGGGCGTTAGCGTCGATTACTCCAAAGCTAATTTCTATGCGAAAAGAGCTGCCGATCAGGGATATGCCCCCGCCTTCTTCACGCTGGGCAAAATTTATTATCACGGCCTCGGAGTAAGCGCAAATGCAGACAAAGCCGCGGAATACTTCGAGATCTCGGCAAGATTCAGGCAGCTGTCCTTCTCGTTGGTCTATCTCTGCAATATCTTTTCCAATCGGAAACAGACTCTCAAGGCTTTTGACTACGGACTTCGCGCATGCGAAGCGCTCAGACTCGCTCTGCCGGAAAATCAGCAGCTTTACAAAGATACGGACGCCTGCGTGGAAGCCCTTTACAAACAACTGACTTATTCCGCGTCGTCTTACGGAACTTTCAGCCCGTATTCGCGCTCCGCGCCCGTGGGTAACGTCAACACCAACCGCGAACTCAGCGAGCTTCTGCACGACCTTGCGGAACAGGGAAACGCCGTCGCCGCTTGTTACTATGCGCTGCTGATGAACTGCGCTTTCGACTACAGACTTCCGTCCTCCGTAAAGACGTTGAGTCACTACCCTGACAAGAATCTGTACAACGAATATCTCAGAAGATCTGCCGCCGCCGGTTACGAAAGGGCGCGCATTTACCTCGGCAGAAGCTGACAACAGGGCGCGCCACGCGTTTTTCCGCACATCCGCCCGATATCGGCAAACAAAAAAGAGAGGAGCTTTTCCTCTCTTTCTTTTTTGTCTTAGTCCGGGCAGTATTATTTCTTTCTGAACGCCGTACGCCTGAGCGCTTCGTAATAGACGTCGTACATCAGCCTGAAGTCCTCGAGCGTTGCGTTTTCGTTCTTCTGATGTATCGTGCTCTCCTGCCACGGGAACATCGGTCCGAACGCCACTCCGTGTTCGAGCGCCCTCGCGTAAGTCGCTCCGCCGATCGAGAAAGGCAGGTCTTTTCTTCCCGTCACGTCGTTGTACGCGCCCAGCAGATTGCGTACCAGCGGCTCATTTTCGTCCACGAAATGCGGATCGTGGAAATGCTGGACTTCGGCGCTCTTCACTCCTTTGACGGCAAGCAGTCTTTTCACCACTTCGCTTCTCGCCATGGAGTTGGGGTGTCTGATGTCAAGCGTGACCTCAAGATTTTCGCCGTTCACGCGCACTATGCCCACGTTGCACGAAAGCGCGCCGCTCCCGTCCTTTTCCGCAATGCCGAGACCTTCTCCCGTGTAATCGCAGAGACTTTTGCAGAGAGACCCGTACTCCGCGCCGAAGTTTTCAGCCGCGTAACGCAGGATATGCCACACCGCGTTGTCTCCGAGTTCCGGGGTCGAACCGTGCGCCGGCTTGCCCGTCGCCGTGACGTACGTCTTGCCGTCTCTGACTTTTGCCGTAAGGCGCGCGCTTTTTTCCTCTCTTCCTTCTCCTTCAAAGACTGCGGACGCGTCGTCGATCACGATATTCGCGCGCACGCCGCCCTCCAGCGAGATCAGACTGCCCGGTCTTGAGAACTTCACCAGTATCTGAGCGACGCCCTTTTCGCAATGTATGACGGGGAAATCTCCGTCCGGAGAAAATCCGGTGACGGGTTTTTCCTCTTTTTCCATATATCTTTCAATGCACTTCCAGCCCGTTTCCTCATTGCCTCCGAAGATAAAACGCAGTCTGCACGCAGGCTCGTAGCCTTCCTCGAGAAGTCTGAAAGCGGCGTACATGCAGCAGACCATCGGACCTTTGTCGTCCAGCACGCCTCTGCCGTATATCCTGCCGTCCTTTATCTCTCCGAGCGGGTTCGCGTCCCACTTGCCCTCGTAGGGCACCGTGTCGACGTGCCCCAGCACACCGAACAATTCGCCTTCTCCGATCTCGGCAAAGACGTAATAACCGTCGCCGTAACATGTCCTGAAGCCGTGAGCCTTTGCGTCCTCCTCGACGATATGCAGACATTTTGCGACGCCTTCGCCGAACGGACTGTCCGCGCACGGCGTTCCCTGTACGCTGTCCACCGCGAGAAGTTTCATCGTGGCGTTCAGCGCGTTTTCAAAATCCGTCATGTTTCACCTCGTGATTTTTATTCCGTATATTATAATATACCAAAATGCGCAAAAACGCTACCCGCTTGAGGTCATTCCCCCGTTTTGCATAAAAATATATCGCAGATCTCCTTCCGTGTAAAAACAAACCGCCGCATAATGCGGCGGCTCCTGTTTTTTCAACAAAACGCTTTGCGCACAAAACTTGCGCGCGCGCTCCTTCAGATATCCGTTATCCCCAGAAGATAGTCGACCGATACGTTGTAGTATTCGGCAATTTTACACAAAGTCTCCAGCGACGGCTGCCCCGTACCCAATTCGTAGCGGGAATAAGACTGCTGCTTTACGTTGAGTATCTGCGACAGCTCCCGCTGTGTGATATGGTTCTGGGTGCGGAGTTCTTTCAATCTTTCGGCAAAAATATCCATATTGACCTCCTGCCCTTTGTTACTTTGAATTTTACATTACTTTTTCAGTCTCTCACGTCAATACAACGCTTTGCTGTAACGCAGGGCCCCGCAGATTTCAAGCCGGTTTTCTTCTTCCGTTTTTTAACTCATCATATATATTTCACATAAACGCGTTTTATATACGTTCCGCGCCTGTACGCAAAACGCTCCGCGCTCTCCTCTCCCTTTTGTATTAAACAATTTTCGCCGCCCGTTTATTTGCCGCGGCGCCGCCGCCGGCGTCTACGCGTGCGTTTTTAAGATTTTACCCGTTTTTTATGGTCTTTTGCTCTCACTTGTGATAATATGAAATAAGTAAATTTATCCGCGGCGCGCGCACGCGTACCGCTACCGGAGTTTTATCATGGAAGAAAAAGTCAGAACAAGATTCGCACCCTCACCTACGGGCTTTATGCACATAGGCAACCTCCGCACCTGTCTTTACGCATATCTGTTTGCGAAACAGCACGGCGGCGACTTCGTTCTCCGCATCGAAGATACGGACAGAGAACGCTATGTCGAAGGCGCGATCGACGTGATATACCGCACTCTCAGAACTGCGGGAATTGAACACGACGAGGGTCCGGACAAGGACAAGGGCTACGGTCCTTACGTGCAGAGCGAGCGCAAGGCTATCTATATGGAATACGCGAAAAAGCTCGTCGAACTGGGCGGCGCGTATTACTGCTTCTGCACCAAGGAAAGACTGGCTTCTCTCGGCGGAGACAACGAAGCGGGCGTGCACAAATACGACAAACACTGCCTCTCCCTCTCCAAAGAAGAAGTGGCGGCAAAACTTGCGGCGGGCGAACCTTACGTGATTCGTCAGAACGTACCGACCGAGGGCGTAAGCGAATACGACGACCTCGTTTTCGGACACATCAGCGTGCCCAATGCGGACATGGAAGACAACATCCTGATCAAGTCGGACGGCATGCCCACATATAACTTTGCCAACGTCGTCGACGACCACCTGATGAAGATAAATTACGTTATCCGCGGCGTGGAGTACCTTTCAAGCACCCCCAAGTACAACCTGATGTACGATGCGTTCGGCTGGGAAAGACCGCATTATATGCACCTCTCCCCAATAATGAAAGACGCTCAGCGCAAACTCAGCAAGCGTTACGGAGACGCGAATTTCGAGGACTTCCTCGCGAAAGGCTACCTGCCCGAAGCGATCGTCAACTATATCGCCCTGCTCGGCTGGAGCCCTAAAAACAACGACGAAAAGATGACCATGCAGGATCTGATCGAACAGTTCAGCGTGGACGGCATTTCCAAGTCTCCCAGCATCTTCGACGAGACCAAGATGAAATGGCTGAACGGCAGATACATCAAAGAACTCACCCCCGCTCAGTTCGTCGAAAAGGCGCGCCCCTTCCTGGACGCGAGCGCGGTCAACGGGAAATACGACTACGAAAAGATCGCGAAACTGCTTATCCCCCGCGTGGAGACCTTCGGCGAAATAGCGGAAAAGGTCGCTCCTCTCGAAAAATTCGAAGCGTACGACCCGGCGATGTTCGAGCACAAAAAGATGAAGATCACTCTGCCGATAGCTTATTCTTCTCTGCTCGCATGCCGCGAAGTTCTGCCTTCCGTGGACGACTGGACGGACGAAACGCTCAAAGCCGTTCTCAACGAACTGGCGGCAAAACTCGGCATAAAAACGGGTCAGGTGTTCCTGCCCCTGCGCCTTGCGATAACCGGCGCGGCTACCACTCCCGGCGGCGCGACAGAAATGGCGGAACTGTTCGGCAAAGAGGAAACGTTGAAACGCCTCGACTTCTCGATAGACCTTCTTTCCAAGGCGCTGCAATGATAAACGTAGTTCTCGTAAACCCGGAAATCCCCAACAACACAGGCAACATCGTGCGCACCTGCGCCGCAACCGGCGCGGTGCTTCACGTCATCGAGCCGTGCGGCTTCAGCTGGGAAGACAAGTATCTGAAAAGAAGCGGACTGGACTACTGGGAGATCGCGGACGTAAAGCGCTACCCCGATATGGCCTCATTCCTGAAAGCCAACTTCGGCGACAAGGCGAAAAGCGGAGAAACGGAAGGCTTAGCGGTGCGCGCGACTGCCGAAAACGTGGATACGCAGATGTTTTTTGCTTCCACTAAATCCGCCCGCAATTTCACTCACGTGAAATACGACAAGGACTGCTTCGTTTTCTTCGGCAGAGAGACAAAAGGACTGCCCGAAGAACTGCTTCACGAAAACTACGAAAAGTGCGTGCGCATTCCCATGCGCGCAGAGGCGCGGTCTCTTAACCTCGCCAACAGC
>CALWKT010000064.1 GCA_944381335.1 uncultured Christensenellaceae bacterium | reverse complement strand
CGTATATGGCTGCTCCTCATTTTTACGCGCGTGAAAAGATCAATATTCTTTCTGACGAAAGACTTGAAAGGCTGAAAAACTTCCTGGACGGAAACTTCTCCGTACCCCGGATCGGAAGGGCAAAAATCTGCTCTCCCGTTTCCCCCCAGCCGCTTTTAAAAAGTCTCACCGGAAGATGCGTCACTGATTTTTCCGTATGCGAAGAATGCGGAAAGTGCAAAGAAGTCTGCCCCGTCAAAGCCGTGAACGACGACTTCACCACGAAACGCAATTGTCTGTTGTGCGGAGCCTGCGTGAACGCCTGCCCTTTCAACGCGAGAAAAATAAAATTTCTTTCGCCGGTGCCGCCTCTTTTCGTAAAACTGAATTGCAGACACAGAGACGACGAATTTTTCAGCTTTTCGGGCAAAAAATCAATCGGCGGATAACGGCTTTTTCATCAGAATCATTTCTTTTTCACAACCTGAAAACCCTGAACCGTTTTTCATTTCGTCAAGCGCCTTTTCTCTTGACACGTTGCCGGCGGACACAGCCAGCGAAAGTTCTATCGCTGAATACGGCACGGTGCGGCTCTTCATCTCTCTGAACCGTCTGAGCTGAGTGAATTCTTTACACTTTTCTATCGTGCACGACGTGTGCAAAGCCTTGTTTTCCGCTTCGGGAGGCACCCAGCCGGCTTTTTTCACGATCATTTCTTTCACGTCTTTCCACACGTAACCGTCCGCGACTTTTTCAAAATCGACGTGGACAAGCGACGGGATATTCCCCTTCGCGGCGTTCTTTTTCACCGACCTTTCAAAAGGTATCATCAGTTCCGGCGCCTCTTTAAGCGACCTGTAAACGTTGAGGACCTGCTCGTTCTGGTACTTCCCTTCGGGATCTCTCCCCCAGAAAGTTCCTTTGATCAGCGTCCTTACAGTGAAATACATCTGCATCTTGCCGCCGGTCAGAGGCTTTTTTAATGTCAGGGCTCTGCCGAGATTGAAAAAGAAACTGCCGATCTTCTGCCAGACGGGATTGAACGCTATTACGGGAGAAATGTTGTTGAAAAGCACGTTGTGCATCTGCACAGGCTCGTTGCCCAGCACCAGATACGGCACTTTTTCTTCGGCAAGCATGTCAAAGAAAAGAACGTAAGCGAGCGAAGGACAAATGCAGGTGTTTTCCGCAAGCGAAAAATGCTTGCGGTATATCTTTGCAACGATCTCTTTCTCAGGCTTTTTCCGAACGAAAACGACGTTCCCGAAAATCTTTTCCGCGTTTTCGATACTCTTGAGGGCGCTCTTAGACATATACTCGGTGACCCACGTCAGCGCAAGCACCCTGAGCCCGAGCACTTCGGCAAGGTAATATAGAATGAAGGTCGAATCTTTTCCTCCGGTATAAAACAGCGCGACGTCGTATCTGCCCTTTTTATTGCGGGGGATCTCCCTTACGACGGGCAGAACGGCTTTCAGATCTTTGAGTTTTTCCGCGTTCGCGCACATCGGACAAAGCCCTTCGTCATCGAACTCTATGCCGGGCAGAACGTAATCGTTTGCGACGCACTTCTTGCAGAAACGCGCGTTTTCAAAGCTGTCGGGATATTCCTTATACTCCTCTTTGGGCACGACGATCTTCTGCTTTATAAGTCTTTTTATCCCGGAGTTTATCCCCGCCTCGGCAAGCGTCCTCACCCCGTTAAGCCTGCTCAGTATCCTGAGCGTGGAACGCGAGACCCTGACGGAGTTTTCAAAAGTATACGGCGCCTTTCTTATGCCGTAATAGACAATGTGTTTTTTGCACACCTTCCATCTGCTCTGCAAAACGTATATTCCGTCTTTCAACAGTCTGCTTGCGTTTTCCGACATAAACTCCTCTCTCTCAAGCGTTCAATTCATTTTAGCACAATGCAAGGCAGATATCAAGACGCATGAAACGCGGCTGATTGGTAAATCCGCAATTTGCCCCGAGGATCACATACTGATATAATTATTGAAAATCAAAAACCACCGGCTTATCGCCAGACGCGTACTTTTCGGAAAGACGTATTCTTCTGACCGCAAGCGAATCGTAAGTCTTATAGTAATAAGCGTGTCTGCGTGCGTCGATACAGCAGGAATACGCCGTGACGTCCTCTCTCCCGCTCTCTGTCTTTACCGCGCCCCTTATCATTGCGACGGCGGAAAGTATGTGAAATGTCTGAGAGACTTTCTCTTTTACGCTCTCGCCGCAAATTGAGTTTTCAAGCAGAAACCACGCCTTGACAAACCTGGACGGAGAAGAAAAATCTCCAGGCAGTCCCACCGCGCCGAGACCTTCCGAAAAGTCGGTTTTATCTACACGGGCACCTGAATTCTGATCAAACGAAGCAGACAGCCCGGCATATTTTTTCACGTTCTTAAGATGAAACGGAAAAGGCGGATTGTTTGTCAGCACGCCGAGCAGATTGTCGTATACCGCAAGTCCCTTTTGCGTTCTCTCCACAGTGACGCTCCCAGTTTCGTCGGCAACGATCCAATGCAACGGAGCGACCGGGAGCGTGGGTTTGAAGGCGTCCGAAGTGATCTCCGCATTTTGTAAAAGTTCGGTAGCCTCTTTGACTGAAGCGCATTTCCCCAGCACGTAAGGGATAAGTTCGAAAGTCGCCAGCGACGTCTTTCCTTCTTTCGCACGTTCAGCATAAACCGCGTTGCCGGGAAAGTTCAGACCCGCCATACAAAGTCCCTTTTCGTTGCACGCCTCTGCGTACATCGGAACGCCGTCTTCCATTCTCGCCGTGCCTATCAGCGCGTAATGCCTGAGCAGCGTTCCCGCATTTCCCGTGACGACCGGACATTCCCTGGGCAGTATTACCGCCTGCTGACCGAAATCGAAATCAATATCCATATTTCTGCCGAAAAACAAAGAACCTTTTTTAAGAGTGACGACTGTGCACATAATAATTCTCCTTTCCCGATTATTCTGTGAAAATCGAGAGGATTTATTTCGCTTACGGCGCAAAGAGCGCGTTTTCCTTTCCGCCGCTTCTGCCTTGCGCCGGCTGACCTTAACGGACAGGTCTTACGTCTGCAAGTTCGATCCCCACCACGCCGTATTCCGCTATCTGATCGGGCGTATAATATGCCAGCATGTCCGAAGCGTCCGCCATCTCGCCTTCGCCGTAGCCGAGTTTTTCACTGTCATACGCGCTGAAAAGCTCGTAAAAATCCTTGAATACTCTCACCGCGCTTACCGTTGCGGTCAGCTTCTCTCCGCTTTCCACGCAGGTAAACCCGATCTCGTCCCCTTCTTTCACCGCCCTTCTCTTTTCGTCGTACAGTCTGAGTTCCACCGTTTTCCGCCCGCTTTTTATCGCGTCGAAAGGCTCCTTCCTCAACTTCATAAAATGCTTCATTTTGCTTTCCCCCTGCTTGCTACAATAAAATTATACTACGCACGTAAAGGTATTTCAAGACAAAAAAAATCTCCGCAAAATGCGGAGCCGTTTTCAGTTTTATTTCCTCGCCGTTCGGCACGGAAGCTCATACGTAGGGATGCTCCGCCCTGATAACGCAGTTGCACTCGGGACGGATCTCCCTTATCTTGTCTTCCACGGCTTTCGCCGCTTCCTCGTCCCCGTATTTGCTGTCAACGGGTATAGACAGATCGAAGATAAGGTTAATGTGGTTTCCTCCGTAAGTCATTCTGAAGTCGTGAATTGAGAAATCCTCGTCCACCTGTCTGACGGTCGCCTTTACGAAATCATACATTTCGCTGACCTTTTCGTCGTCCACGACGATCGGATCGAGATGTATCGTGACAAGGTAGCCGTACTCCTTCTGGAAATCACGTTCAATGTTGTCTATAACGTCGTGCACGTAACTGAAATCGCTCTTCGCGGAAACCTCGGCATGAAAAGATATTATCTGTCTGCCGGGACCGTAATCGTGCACCATCACGTCGTGGATCCCGATCACTTCGGGATATTTCTTGACAAACTGCGCGATCTTTTTGAGTATCTCCTTGTCCGGAGAACCGCCCAGCAAAACGTCGATCGTCTCTTTCGCCGCCTTTACGCCCGTATAGAATATGAACGCCGCGACGAGTATGCCCGCATAGCCGTCGATATTCACTCCCGCAAACCTGGACAACAGCGCGGAAACGAATACCAGCGTGGTCGCTACCACGTCTGAAATGCTGTCGAAAGAAGCGCCCTTTATCGCCTGTGAGTTTATCCTTTTCGCTATCTTGCGGTAGAAGAAAAACAGCCAGAGTTTTACGAGGATCGCTACGCCGAGAAGCACGAGCGTGACCGTGCCGATCGCCGTCTCTCCCGGTTCTATGATCTTTTCCACCGACGTTTTGAAAAGCTCCACGCCGACGAAAATTATCAATATGTCCACGATAAACGCAGTTATATACTCAAGCCTGCCGTGACCGAGAGGATGCTCTTTGTCCGCATGTTTTCCCGAGAGTCTGAACCCGATCAGCGTGACCACCGAAGACCCTGCGTCTCCTATGTTGTTGAACGCGTCCGCAATGATAGAAACGGACTTTGAAAAAATGCCTATGACCAGTTTGCCTACGAACAGCAAAAAGTTGGCGATGATGCCCGTCACGCTTGACAGCGTGGCGTAATTCTCTCTCACTTTGGGATCTTCGGTTTTGTCTTTGTTCCTGACAAACAGTTTTATAAGCAGATCAGTCATATTTCGCCATTCTTTTAAGATTTAATATAGTATAGATTAATATGAAAATATTGTCAAGAATGTGCGGAAAATATTGTTTGCGCCGCTTTGATCCGAATATATTCAACAATAATCATACGGCTGAGAAGCTTTTTTCTTTTAAAATTAACATTGAAAACCTGAGGAAAAAAGCGTACAATATAATCATGAAAAAACCCTCTGTACTTGCCGCCGTCATTATCGCGGCTATGCTTCTCCCACTCCTTGCATGTTGCAACACTCCCGCAAATGACGTAAAACCCGGTGAAAAACCGCAGCTTTCTGTTTGGTGGTGGGATAACCGCCTTGACCCGTCTTTCCTTGATTTTGCTAAACAAAACGACGTGACCGAAATTTACTGTTACTACTCTTCTTTTTCACAGAAAACCACAGATTTCATCGCCGCCGCAGAAGCGCGAGGCATTGAAGTCTTATGGCTTGCAGGAAAATACGAATGGATAGAAGATTACCCTTCTTTAAAATCTGAAATAGAAGATTTTGTAGCTTTTCAGTCTTCTTCCCCGAGCAAATTCGCCGGAGTTCACCTGGATATCGAACCGCATCAGCACCCGTACTTCGAATCACGGCGCGAAGAACTGATAACAGAATACGTTGAACTTACGTTTTCACTCAGGCGCGACTTTCCGTCTCTGAGAATAGAATACGACATTCCGTTCTGGCTGGACGACGAAGTGACCGTGAACGGCTCAACGAAACCCGCCCACGAATTTGTTATAGACAACGCTACGCGCGTGACGGTTATGAGTTACCGCGACAGCGCAGAAAAGATTTTGGACTGCGCAAAAGATGAGATAAACTACGCAAAATCCGCCGGGAAACCGCTCAATCTTTCCGTCGAAACCGGAGAAAACGAAGACGACATAGTCACCTTTTACGAAGAAGGCTGTGCTTATATGCTTGAACAGCTTGCCGCTGTCCGCACCGCTCTGCCGGTCGGCTTCGGCATTGCGATCCACCATATCGGATCATGGAGATCCTTAACGGAATAATAAATCGTTTCGCATTGTTTCGACAATGTGATTGACTAATTCTCCGTTCTTTGCTATACTCTAATAGCGTGATCGGCTGTAACGTGCGGTATTGCAAACCGTTCGGGTGCAAGTCCACGGAAATATGTCAACTTAATAATCGGCATGGAAGGCTACTTCGCTTCCGCGAAAGAAACCGCAAGCGGATTTCCGAAGCGGTCATAACGAGGCGGTCTTGTAAGGAGCGCGTCGGCGCGACGGAATAGTGAGCCGATAAATTGCATAAGGCGGACAGATAACGTCTGCGAACGTCAAACCGTTCGGGTGCAAGCCCTAGGGAAAATAAATCAACTTAATAATCGGCATGGAGGCGTATCGAAGCGGTCATAACGAGGCGGTCTTGAAAACCGTTTGGGTGCAAGCCCACGGGGGTTCGAATCCCTCCGCCTCCGCCAAGAGGGACTCATAAGAACCCTATTGTTCTTATGAGTCCCTTTTGCATGCCGAGGCGAGGGATAGAAGAACCCCGTCATAAGCGAAGCGTTGACAGGGTGCGAGAACAGTTTCCGGCTTTTGCTCATATGTCAAAACAACAATCTTCCGCTACACCGCGATGCGCTTTTATATATTATAATCAAATACGAAATTTCAAAAAATATCTGAATTAACTGAAAAAACAAGTTCAAAGTAAAAAAATAACAATGCATGTTTGCATTGTCGCTCATTCTGATGTAGACGCCGTATTTGCGGACGTACTCTACGAAAGTGCGCCATATTGTCCTCATAGCACTCACCTCCTATTCAGTTGTCCTTCCGGAAGTTTGACTTCTCTTCCGGATTCGCCCACAGTATATAGCTTGTCTTGATGTTTGTCAACGGTTTGAAAGCAGTTTTTTCAAACAATTTTTCGCGGCGTTTTTCGGCGGCGATACGTGCGTCCGATCGCGTTTATTTTTTTGTCTTTTCACCTGACAAATCCGGGAGATTTTCTCCCGGGTTTGTCATTGCGTCAGCTCTTCCCCGCGAAGTCGGTTTCCTGGTCCGGCACAAAAACGTTTTCGTAAACGACCATACATTCAGGATTTGTCCGTATCTTCAAGTCACGAAACTTTTCAGGAAGCACGATCCTCTTCGGACCTTCAACCGAAAAAACACCGGATATCGTTTGAACGCTGTCCGGGATCGTCAGCGAAGCAAGGGACTTGCAACCTTCAAAAGAATCGTCGTCTATCGTTTTCACCCCGGACGCGATGTATATTTCTTCAACAGCTATACAATAGTGGAACGCTTCTGTTCCAATACTTTTTACCGTCGACGGAATGATCACTTTCTTCAATTCTTCGCATCCAGCAAACGCATAATATCCGATTTCTGTTACGCCTACGGGAATGATCGCCTCTTTAATTCCCAGTCCGCTGTAGGCATTCTCGGCGATCTCTTTGATTCCTGAAATTATGCCGCGCCTGTTTCCCCTGACAAGGATATTATTCTCTTTTTCTATAAGACTGCCGTTGATAGAACAAAAATAATTATTTCCCGCCTTGACTTCTATCGAATCCAAAGAAAAACATCCCTCAAACACGTCTGTCCCGCACCAGCCGGTGTAACGCTTCCCGCTTTCGGAATTGCAACAACCTATACATTCGACTGAAGCGGGAATTATCAACTTTTTGAGCAAAGCGCACTCCTTGAAAGCCGAATCTCCGATGCTTAACAGCCCTTCGGGAAGGACTATATTCCGAAGCTCTCCGCATCCGCTGAATGCAGAGTAATCGATATGCTCAACTCCTTCAGGGATCGTAACCGATCTGATGTCACAGTTTTCCAAAAACGCTTCCGGACCGATGACTCTGACAAGTCCTTTCGGAATCACAACGTCGGTTTCGCTTCCGCAATATTTCACCAAGACGTCGTCTTCAACGTCAAAATCGTCTTCTGACGACACGTCCACGTCCTCAACAATCTCTCCCCGGAAAGACCCCACGAAACCGATATCGGCATCTCTCAGATGCAAGGGAAGCGACAAATCCTCAAGCGACCGAGACCAAAAAGCGTCTTTTCCTATCGTCCGGACGCTGTCGGGAACAAACACCTCTCTGAGCGCCGTTGCGAAAAACGCTTCGCCGCCGATTTCGGTTACACTGTCAGGAATATTGACGTGCTCCAGACCTGAGCACGCATAAAATGCACCGCTGCCGATGACCCTGACCCCGCAAGGTATGTCTGCTCTTTCCAGCCATCTGCAATAACTAAAGGCTGATCTGCCGATTTCCGTTACATCTGCCGGGATCACGCTGTCTGCGCATCCTTTCAGAAGTATTTTCTTGTCACGCGATATAAGGCAGTTTCCGTCGACGTACAGTAATGGATTTTCTCCCGAGACGGCGATGCTTTTCAGGTTGCCGCAGCGGAAAAGCATTGACTCGATATTACTGCCAACGCCTGTTTTTTCTGGACTGCGGAAACCTGCAGGCAATTTTATTGACCTGAGACTGTAACATTCTGAAAACGCCGAGTCGCCTATCGTCTCTACGCTTTCGGGTATAATAACTTGCTCAAGCGAAAAACATCTTGCGAACACCCCTTTACCGATACTTTTCACTCCTTCGGGAATTACTACGATCCTGATTTCGTGGTTGTCCCGGAATGCACCTTCTCCAATGGCATTGACCGCTCCGCGCGGAACAGTCAGTTCTGTGGCGTTGCCGTTGTATTTTATCAGCACACCGTTGTTGATCTCGAAATCTTCGAAAGAAGCTTCTTCGATCGCGTTGAGATCGTCTTCATACCCTCTGAACAGAACGTCGCAACTTTCGGGAATACTCAAACGGTATCTGTGCCCTTTGAATGATACCGGAAGGGTCACCCTCCTGAGCGAAGTGCAATTCCTGAACGCTTTGTCTCCTATCTCGACAACACTGTCAGGAACATCCATTTCGGCAATGCCGGTGCAGTTTGCAAACGCATTTTCCCCGATCTTTACTATTCCGCTGTGCAAACGGATCTTCTTCAGGCAATTCCGCTTGCCGAAATCTCTGACGCCGAAAGAATAACTGCCGATAGTATCTACGCCGTTGGGTATCGTAACGACTGCATCCTGTCCGGCATACGACAGCACAACTCCGTCCCGGATATAAAAATCGTTCGGATTTGATATGTGAGAAAAAGTTATCTCGCAATCGCCGCTTATGCCGAGTTTACTTTCTTCCCCCTTGAACGTTTCCGGGATCGTCAAATGTCTCAGACCGCTGCCTTTAAACGCATATTTCCCTATCGTCACGACGCTTTCGGGTACGACCAGAGACCTGAGCGCAGTACACCCTTCAAACGCGTTTTCTCCTATTTCCGCAACGGCATCCGGAATCGTGACAGAAGTCAACGCCTTGCACATAAAGAAAGCGTGGTCCCCTATTGTGCGAAGTCCCTGCGGAAGAATGACGGTTTGGAGAGACTCACAGCGAAAAAACGCCCTTGATTCTATTTCTTCAAGATCGCCTTTTATCTCGACTTCTTCAAGTGAAGAACACCTCTCAAACGCACTGTCGCCTATTCTTTTAAGACTGGACGGAAAGCTTACCGAAGCCAGGTTATAACATAAAGCGAACGCATCTCTGCCGATATATTCAACGCCTTCTGAAATGACAAGGTTTTCTATTTCTTCATTTCCCTTGAAAGCCGAACAACCTATGAAGTCCGGCTCAGGCGGGATCACCGTGTCTTTCCGGCATCCCAGGACGGTATGCAGAGTCCCGTCATCTTTATATATAAGGCATCCGTTTTTGAAACAGTATTTTTCATTGTCCTCGTCAACTTCTACGGACTTTAAAGCCGGACATTCGCTGAAACAACTTTCACCTATATATTCAACGCTTGCGGGGATATACACTCTTTCCAGGCTGTCGCACTCTGAAAAAGCAAAGGATTCTACGACCTTCAAATTTGCGGGAAGTATGACTTCCTTCAATGCCGTGCAAGACCTGAAAGCGCCGTTGCCTATCTCTTCCAGATTTTCGGGAAAACTTACGGCTTCCATATTGCGGCAAGCGAAAAACGCGTCGCTTCCGATACTCTTCACCCCTGACGGGATGTCCGCTTTTCTCAGTCCGCATAAGGAAAACGCCGCCCTGCCGATCTCTTTCAAACGCGCCGGAAACCTTACATCTTCAAGTCTGCTCTGCCCGTAAAACGCATTGTCGGATATTTTCTCAACGCTGTCCGGGATCCAGACTCTGTACAGATAATTTTCAAAGGAATTCTCAGATTTAAAAGCCCCTTCAGCAATTTCCGTCACGTTTCCCGGGATTTTTATATCCCCTTTTTTTCCTTTGTAATTTATAAGCACGCCGTTTTTTATGACAAAATCAAAACGATCAAATATTCCCACTGTTCAATCCCTCCTGCCCACTGCGTCCAAAGACGGAATATTATTTTAAATATAACATATAACTAAAATTTTTTCAATATCTGAGGTAAAATGTGCACAGAACTTATACAGGCAAAAGCGCGGCGTTTCCTCTTTTAACCGCCGTAAAGCGCGGCTTAGTCTTTATATTGAGGCACCATCTCCAGCCAATAACCGTCAGGATCGCTTATAAAATAAATGCCCATCTCAGGGTTCTCGTAACATATGCACCCCATCTTTTCGTGCAAAGCGTGCGCGCCGACAAAATCGTCGGTTTCGAAAGCCAGATGGAATTCGTTGTCGCCGAGGTCGTACGAGCGGTCAAAGTCCTTCAGCCATGTAAGTTCAAGCTGAAATCCTCCGTCCTCACTTTCAAGATACACGATAGCGAACGAGCCGTCGGCGGCGTTTATCTTGCGCGCCTCTTTTAAACCGAGCGCTTCTCCGTAAAATTTAATCGATCTGTCAAGATCTGCTACGTTGTAATTTTCGTGAACGGGTCTGAATTTCATGGTTTACCTCCGCAGACAATTATACCCCGACCGGCAAGATAATTCAAGACAGTTATCAAAATAATATCCTTTTATTGAAAAAAAGCGCTTGTTGTGATAACATTTTTGTATGAATCGGACGTGTTTCGCCTTATTCAACTTGCAGTTGCATAAAATCCAACCACCGGTTTGACGGTTTTAACCAATGGTCTGTGGTCTTTTCCTGTTATAAACGTTATGATGATAACAGAAAGAAGCCCGACGGCAAAGGAGAAAGGATATGAAAAAGAAAAAAACGGAAACGCGCGCCGAAAATACGGCAATATATTATTACAACATCATAAACGCTTACGGAATACGCGCCGACTGGCAGAACAAAAAGACAACATACGGCAAACAGCCGTTCACGGTGCGCTGAAAAACGGAACAAAACAGAATGTAAAACAGGAGAACATTTATGGAGAAAGACAACAAAACAATGGGGCAAAGAATAGCGTACTACCGCAAACTGCGCGGTATAACGCAGGAAGAACTGGGCGAAAAGTGCGGCGTTTCTTCTCAGGCGGTCAGCAAATGGGAAAACGATATCTCCGCGCCCGATATCACATTGCTCGGCACCCTTTCAGAGATATTCGGTATATCTGCGGACGAACTTCTCGGACTCAGGCGCGAAGTCGCGACCGCCGTTGATCCCGAAACGATAAATGAGGACAGACTTCTGCTCAGAATAAGCATTGTGAGCAAAGACGGCGATAACGTCAAAATCAACGTGCCTTACAAACTCGGTCTCATGCTCATTCAATCAGGAAGCGTAGGAGATAAAAACAGCGACGCTCTTAAAAACATAGACTTCAAGCAGATAGCAGAAATGGTTAAAATGGGTATCCTCGGACCTATCGTCGATATAGAAAGCGCAGACGGAGATACTGTCAAAATAACCGTGGAGCAACATTAACAATGAAAATTAAAATCAAAACCGATGGTACAAAATTCACTCTCTTTCTGCCAATGTGTTTCGGATCATTTATGATAAAAAACATGCTGACCCGGGAAAGCGGGCAATGCGGATACTCCCTCTCCGATCTTCACAAAGAACTCAAAAAAGCACGCAAAAATTTCGGTCATATAAAAATCGTAGACGTCAGAAGCGCAAACGGAGATATAGTGGAAATAACGTTGTAAAAGTTTGACATTTAAAACGCGGGAAAAATTTTTTCCCGCGTTTTTTTGTGCCCGTGTTTATTATCGTCGTTTTCCAGATCAGTTTTGTTACGGGAAAAGCACCTTTTTTACTCTGTACATAATGGAGTCTATCAGTCTTATATCCGCAAGAGATCCGCTGCCGGCGTTCTCTCTGGCGAACGACAACGCGTCCCACCACTTCTGCAAAGTCTCCTTGTCGGCATTGTTCCAGTCCAGCTTCGCGCTTTCGAATATTCCCTTTACGTAAACGGGCATAAGCGACGCGTCTTTTTTTACCGCTTCACGCAGTCTCGCCAGTTTTTCAAGCGAAAAATCCGTGACGAATTTCTCGTTGTCCTGTTCGAAAACTGACATCATTTTCAGAAGCTTGGCGGTCTCTTCGTCGATCGGGTTGTCTGCTATTATACGGTCTGCAACCTGTTTTTCCCAGTCCGTTCCTTCTCGCGTATATTCCCTCAGCCCTTCGTATGCCCTGAGGTCGTCGGGCACACAGAAATCTTCAGTTCTGACCAAAGACACGAATAACCCTATCTCCGCCGCGAGCCGCGCGATCTGCATAAGTCCATCGTCGTTTCCCTTTCCGGCAACGACTATCGTCCCGTCGCTGTAATCAAGCGCCCCCTGCGTTTCCGCACACGACAAGACTTCTTCGCACACATACGAATCCGTGAAACAGCTTCTCCCTTCTGCCTGCAACGCCCTGACGAGCCTTGCCGCGCCGTCGTAATCGTCGAACGCGAATGTCACGTAAAAATCAAATCTCGGCATACCCGTCTCCTCCGTTTTTTACCATTATACCACAAAGAAGAAAGCATTTCAAGACGGCTGTTTTTTGATTGTTTGCCGCTTTTGACCGCATCGGACGCGTATTTTACACAAAAAGAAAAAGCCCGCGCTTTTTGCGCAGGCTTGAAAAACAGTCACATCAGAAGTTCTCCCTCGTCGCTGTCTATTACCTGGAGTACTCTTACGTCCTTGCCGGTCGCGGCGTCGACGTAGACGAAAAATCCGTAGCCGTCTATCGTGCCGTATACTTCGTAAGTCAGCTTTTCGCCGCCCGCGTCAAGCGGTATCACCGCAAGTCTGACGCTCTCGACGGTCATCTCGCCGTAGCTTGCGGCAAGCGCCTCTTCCTCAGTCACGTTCACGACGTAATCCGTATCTCTCTCACAATGATTGAAGATATATTCCCTTCCTTCAAAGCCGGTCACGTTGCCGCTTTCCAGAGAGATCTTCACCTTCACCATATCCGGGTAAAAGATCACGCCGTCCAGTTCGTAACACAGGTTGACGTAGAGTTCGCTGTCCGTCACGCACGCCCAGACTGCGGACATGCCCTCAAGCCCTATCTTTTCGCAATACTGTCTTGCCAGTTCAACGCCCTGCTCCTTCGTGTATTGCGGCTGAGAAACCGTATCGTTTACGTCCGCGCTGACCAGCGCGCCTCCGATTTTGCTGAGACACACGTAGCCGCTGACTCCGCCGCCCGAAAAAGTGTAAGCGTAACACTCGATATATCCGCCGAGTTCTCCGTCGCATCTGACGGACACGTCGCCGTAACCGGACATATAATCCCTGACCAGTTCAACGCCCTCTTCTGCGGTTATCTCCTCGCCGTCAAGCGCCACGGGAGACGGGTCGTCCAGCCCGTCGCTGAAAGGACCGTCGTAGATCAATGCCGGGTATTCTATCGCGCCGTCGGCGATATCTGAAGCTATCAGAGAAAACTCGTCGTCCGCTTCTCCGAAATCGGAAAAATCGTATTCTCCCGCAGATATCCTCTCTGAAAGCGAGTTGAGTTTTCTCGCCAGAAGCCCGGTGGTTTCGTACAGCTTGTCGAGAGTCGAATAATCGGTTTCGGAAAGCTCTTCGTCGTTTGCAAGTTTCCTGAGGATATACAGGCAATAGTCGCCCACCTGATTGCAGAATTTAATCGTGCCCGACATATCCGCGCCCGATACTGACAGCGAAGCGAGACACTGCTCCGCGACCTCGGCGTCGATCGCCGCCTGAGTCAGAAGTTCGGACTGCAAAGAAGGAGTCCTGACTACTCTGATCTTGCTGAGATCGGTCTCGATCTGCAAAAGACTGTCCGTCAGAGTGTAGTAAGCCGAAGCGTACGCGTTTTCCGCACGCCTGCCGAGCGTATCCCTGCCGTTTACGGTAAGTCCCAGAAAGACGCTCAACGTTATCACAGCCGCGATGAGAAGCGCCACCAACGCAAACGCGATATAGTGCGCGATCCTCAGTTTTTTGTGCATGCGGTCGTTGTTTTCTTCAGTCATTTTATACCTCTCAAATTGCGAAATTGTGTTTGCCGATCGTGATCATCACCTTGCGCGACCATATCCACGAACTCGTCGCCGTCGCCGGATTATAGTAATAAATGCAACCGTTGGTCGGATCCCATCCGTTCATGGCGTCGCGCGCCGCGTTGTAAGCGGTCTGATTGGGTTCGAGATTCATCTGCCCGTCAAGAACTGCCGTAAACGCATACGGCTGATATATCACGCCCGATATCGTATTGGGGAAACTGCTGCTCTTCACTCTGTTGAGTACGACAGCCCCCACCGCGACCTGCCCCATATAAGGCTCGCCGCGCGCTTCGGCATGTATACATTTTGCAAGCAGATACACGTCCTGCGACGAGTAACTGCTGTTTGAACTGGACGACGAACTGAGCGTCATTCCGAGCGCCGCCGCAGTCTTGGCGCCGACTATACCGTCAACGACAAGTCCTTTCTTCTGCTGAAAGCGTTTAACTGCCGCCTGAGTTTTCGAGCCGAAAATCCCGTCCACCGTTCCCGCGTCATACCCCCAGTTGTTCAGCTTTGTCTGCAAAGTCTTGACCTGCGATCCGCTTGAGCCGACTTTCAGCACCGCGCTTTCTTCCGCTTCGGACGCGTCGCCGCCGCCGAAGGCGATAAACGGCACAGCCATCGCCGCTATTATCAGCACGGCGCATACTGTTCTCAATAATATCTTCTTTTTCATATCTCTCCGGGTCAGCCGAAAAGTTTTTTGAACCATTCGGCGAAAAGCGATTTGTATGTAACCTTTTCCCCTTCGCCGTCCGCTACGAAACAAAGCGGAGGAAACACGACGCACCACCAGTTGTCGCCCTCGCCGCTACCGAGATCCACGATCAAAGCGTCGTATACGCCGCTAGACAAAGTGAGCGCTCCGTACGTTCTCGAAGGAAAATCTTCCCGGCACAGCCTTGCTTTCGCTCCGTAATTCAACCCGTTTTCACGAAGCACCCTTTCGCTCACCTCGTCTATAAGACTCAGATTTTCTGAAATGATCTTCATGGCTTCGTCCTTTGACGAAA
Source organism: uncultured Christensenellaceae bacterium (assembly GCA_944381335.1). The sequence continues at coordinate 4,387 of CALWKT010000064.1, read as the reverse complement.
CTTCTGCAAGTTCGGGCGTCAGGGCTTCGACCACCGCCGCTTTTACCTGGTATTTCACGTTCTGGTCAATCTCGGAATTGCTGTTTGCCCTGATATGTATCCTCAGATAATCCGCGTTGACGTCTGAAGATCCCTCCCCTTTGACTGCGGAAGCGACGTTTATCGCGATAAGAAGCACGGCGAGCGCCGCAATGATAACGAACACTTTTTTCATACTCTGTCCTCCGCACAGGATTATTGACAGGTTTGCGCGTTTTATTCCGGACAAGTACAGACATTGCTCTCTGCAAAAAATTACTCCTCTCGCTTTGCTTAAGAAAAGGTTTCATAAAAAAAGACGGGAGCGTCGCTCCCGTCACGAATATACTTTCTTTTCTCGCATCACTCCGTGAGCGTGGTTTTTATCGTATCGGCGTAACTCCCGGCTATATAGAACACTCTGCCTACCCTGTCCGTATCTCTCCAGCTGTCGAGTTCCTCAGCCCACTCCAAGGACGCGCACAGGAAAATATGATTTTCCCCGTCTCCGGTCACGATCGTATAGCCCTTCAGCAGATTTTCGTCGGCGTAGAGAGGTGAAGATCCGAGGATGTCGATCAGCTTGTCTGCAAGCGTATCTTTTGCTATTTCCTCGACGGAGTAGCCTGCGGCGCGCGCGTCTGACGCCACCTTTTCGAACGCGTTGCTCATGATTTCGGCATTCATGGACTCAAAGATCTCCTGCACCAAAGCAAGCTGTTCTTTGCTGAGCGTCGCCGTATCCTTCGACACCGCTCTTTTTACCACGAGCTTGTCTTCATTGTATCTTTCGTTTACCTTTCCGTCTGTATATGTGCGCACGAAACGTTCACCGACGTTATATGTGAACTCGCTTTTTTTGCGCACAAAGAAATTGCCGCTCTGATAAGCGAGTTTAAAAGAATAATCGTATGTCGTTTTTATCGTCGAACTTCCGCTTATCGCGACGTCAAGGGCTTCGCCGTTCAGTTCTCCCAGGTTTTTTACCATGCTGAAAAGCTTTTCAGCCTTGTCGAGCGACAGGTCGTACCACGTCCCGTTTTCCGCAAGGATCCCGGCGCCGGTAAGTTCGGCTTTTTCGTCGATCTTGGAGGGATCTTTTTCAGTCATCGTACACGCAGTGAACGCAACGCAGAGAACGAGCGCCAGCAATGCGGCTGTAATTGATAAAAAAATCTTTCTTTTCATTGTTTTCACCCCTTTTGTACCTTTAATATAACTCATTGCCGGGATTATGTCAATACCGTCGTTTTTTACTTGTGTGTAGCACCTGAACGTATATTCACCAATTACAAAAAGCGCCCCGAGGGGCGCTTGCCTGCGTTCAGAGAGAACGGATATCAGTAATTTTCCTTGTTTACTTCAAAGAACGCTTGCGGATATTTGCAGACCGGGCAGACGTCGGGCGCCTTTTCGGACGCAGTGACGTGACCGCAGTTGCGGCACTCCCACAGCGTGACGCCGCTCTTTTCGAAAACCTTTTTCGTCTCCACGTTTCTGAGAAGCGCGCGGTATCTCTCCTCGTGCCTCTTTTCGACCGCCGCGACTCCACGGAACTGCTCCGCAAGTTCGTGGAAGCCTTCCTCGTCCGCCTCTTTCGCCATACGCGCATACATCTCAGTCCACTCGTAGCTTTCGCCTTCAGCCGCGTGGAGCAGGTTTTCCGCAGTATTGCCTATCTCTCCGAGGGCCTTGAACCAGAGTTTAGCATGCTCTTTCTCGTTGTCCGCCGTCTGAAGGAAAAGCGCGGCGATCTGCTCGAATCCCGCCTGCTGAGCGACAGCGGCGAAGAAAGTGTATTTGTTGCGCGCCTGGGACTCCCCTGCGAACGCTTCTTGCAGATTCTTTTCTGTCTTAGTTCCCGCATAGGGATTTTTGGCGGGCGCCACGTCCTCTATCTTTACGAATTTGCTCGCGGGAGCCTTGCATATCGGGCACTTGAAATCTGCCGGCAAAGGTCCTTCGTGTATGTAACCGCATACGGTGCATCTCCATTTTTCCATATTCTTTTTCTCCTTTTCGTCTTCTTTTTCGTTGAATTTTATACTTTTGAGCAATCCGTCCACCGCTTCGACCGGCACGCCGGGATAGCTCCTTATGCTTTCCAGAAATTTTTTGGCGTTCAGACTCTGCGGGATCATGTAGCCTGCCTCTCTTTCAAGGTCCTCAGCCATAAGTCTTGACGATCTTTCCACCGCCACCGCAAGCACGTCCGGAAGCTGCGCGGCGATGAGTTCGGCTTTTGCCTTGTCTTTCACAAGCAGTCTGCGCGCGTTCACGACTTCTTCGTTCTTCTTCTGCTGAGGCGGATATTCGTACGGCACCATGGATATCGCGCCGGAAGGACATGCGTCCGCACATGCGCCGCAGCCGATGCACTTTTTCACGTCTATCACACTGTTTTCCGTATCCGTCGCTCCGGTCGGGCATACGTACAGACACAGGCAGTCTTTCGTGCAAAGTCTCAGATTTCTCACAGCGAATTTGTCAGCCATTATTGCGCCCTCCTTTCGAGTTTTTCGAATTTCCAAGAAGGAACCTTGCACACCGGGCACAGATCGGGAGCCTTGTCGCCGACGTATACGAATCCGCACACGCCGCACATATAAACGCCGGTATGTTCAAGCATCTTCTCCCCTTCTTTTTCGTACCTGGACAGTATATACTTCAGCATGCTCGTGACCTTTTCGCTCCAGGTCAGGCTTCTCAACGCGCCTCTGTCGGACGCCGCTTTTGCAGTCTCGTTAGCGAACGGGAACAATTCGTCTATATCCTTTGAAATGAGCGCGCCGATCTCTTTTAAACCGCCGTGCACGCTTTCTTTTTTCGCTTCTTTAGCAAAAAATCCTGCCAGCTCGGCAAATTTTTCGCGTTCTTTTTCCATATACTGCTTTTCGCAACCTCTGGCAAGATTTGAGCATATCACGCTCATTTCGATCGCGGAAAGCTCCTTGTCCGCCTTCTCTGACGGAGTTTTGATTTGCGCGGAAACGTCCTTCGTCACCTCTCTGAAAGCCTCTTTTCCCGCTCCGCAGACCGGGCATCTGAAGTCGTCCGGCAACTCGCCCTTGTGAACGTAACCGCATACAGTGCAAACGTATTCTTTCATCGGCAACCTCCTTTAATTTGATTATAGCATTTATTTTGTCTTTTTTGAAGACCGTTTTTTTATAGCCGCACCCCTTTTCCCCTTCGCAAGACAAGTCGTAAAATTGTGTCATTGCTCCAAATATATGTTATAATATCAAAAAGGAGCATGGCTATGGATATTTCCGGATTTTTCCCCATATGGAACAACCTCGAAGAAAGCGACCGCAACGCGCTGAATGCCGCCGCGATCGAGCGCACTTTCTCTAAAGGCGAAATACTGCACCGAAGCGCAGACGACTGCACAGGGCTTTTACTGGTGCGCTCAGGTCAGATCCGCGCTTACACCGTTTCCCCCGAAGGCAAGGAGATCACCTTATACCGCCTTCTGGACATGGATATCTGCCTGTTTTCCGCATCCTGCATGATCAACAGCATCAGCTTCGACATCACACTGTCCGCCGAAAGGGACTCTGTCGTCGCAATTGTCTCCGCTGACGTCTACAAGAAGATCATGAAGTATTCCGCGTCCCTTTCCAACTTCACCAATGAGATCATGGCGTCAAGATTTTCAGAAGTCATGTGGCTCGTCGAGCAGATCATGTGGAAGAGCTTTGACAAGCGCCTTGCCGCTTTCCTAGTCCAGGAATCCGCCATGGAAGACAGCCTCACCCTGAAGTTGACCCACGAAACGATCGGCAATCACCTGGGGAGCCCCCGCGAAGTCGTAACGCGCATGCTCAAATATTTCGCGGACGAAGGGCTTGTCTCCCTGTCCCGCGGAACGGTCACCCTCTCCTCACCGGACAAGCTTGCCGCCCTCGCGCAATCGTAAATGCGTTTTCCTTTGAAAAGACGCGCGGTTCACGGAAACGTCTCCGTAAGCCGCGCGTTATCAATTGTCAAAGCATCCTGAGAATATCCCTTTTGGGGCGAACACCGACAGAACCGTTTACGACCCTGCCGTCCTTGACGACCGCAAGCGTAGGAATGCTCGACACTCCGAACATACCGGCAAGTTCGCGTTCTTCGTCCACGTTTACCTTGCACACTCTGATGTCGTCGCGCTCCTCCGCGATCTCGTCCACGACCGGACTCAGCATACGGCACGGTCCGCACCAGCTCGCCCAGAAATCGATAAGAACGGGCTTGTCTGAATTCAGTACCACCTCGTTGAAATTGTCTTTCGTTACGTTTATTACTGCCATATTGCACCTCACATTCATTTGATGGTTTCATTATACGGCTTGAATAAATCTTTTTCAGTGACTTTGTCACATAG
>CALWKT010000063.1 GCA_944381335.1 uncultured Christensenellaceae bacterium | reverse complement strand
AGAACAGAAAGAGAATAACGTACAATCCTCTCGCAGATCACGATTATTCTACCGAAAAGCCCGTGATGCAAGAGGTTCTTCCCGGACATTTCGTATATTGCAGCGACAGCGAGTGCGAAAAATACCGTGAAGAATACGCTGAAAAACAGAAACAGGCAAAGATGGTCGCGGCGCCTGCCCCTGAAGCCGACGGGGAAGAAAACGGCAAAGAAGCGAAAAGGAACAAGCAGACAAAGAAAACGCGCTCCGTGAAAAAAGCGGACAAAAGCGAATGACGTCATGGCGTTTCCGGCGGCAGAAGCCGCTATCCTGCGGATAAACTGAACGGACAGGTATGAAGACGGTTTACAAATATCTCATCACCGTTGCGGTGGGACTGGTGATAGCGTTTCTGGCACTTCTTGCGAGAAATATATTCAACCTTACCGCTACGGTGGATTTTATGAAAGCGTTCTGTGACGCGTTTTTCGTTTCGGGCGTTGTGCTGATCTGCGTCGGAGGACTGGTTTTCGTGTCCAACGGCGGAGTGTTCGATATGCTGGCATACGGCATCAGGACCTTTTTCGAGTCTTTCAAGAAAAACGTAACAGACAGAAAGTACAGGACGTATTACGATTATAAGGAATCTAAAAAAGACAGAAAGACGAGTTTTAGTTTTCTTGTGATCGTCGGCGTCGTTTTCATAGCCGTTTCCATGATTTTTCTGGTTTTTTACTATAAATATCTTCCGGCTTGAGCCGGCATAGCGCCTGAAACAGCGCTCTTTTAATACGTTGAGGAGGAGACATGTTTAATTTCAGAAAAGGTTTTTATGCGGACATCCGCATTGAAGACAGATTCACTACCGACATAAATTATAAGAACGGCGTTGCGGAACAATGTCGTGAATTGCAGGAAAAGAAAGCGTTCCTCAGAGTGTTCGACGGCAAAATGTGGTACTACGCGTCGACGGACAACGTAAACGATCTTCAAAGGGAACTGGATGACCTTTACGATTACGCCTGCGAGGACGAAAACGTTTACGATAACCCGGCGATTGCGATACTCGAAGTCAACAAGGACTGCGTGATGCGCTTTGAAAAAGATTGCGTAAAAGACGTGCCGCTGGCAAAAAAACGCGCGTTCGTCGAGGAGACCCTGGCGAAATTTTCTTCAGAATACAGCTCTCTGGTCGTCGGGGCGTACGTCGACAGGTATTCCGTCTACGAATTTTATTCAAGCAAGGGAGCGGAGATAAAATACGATTTCCAGACTGCGGGAGCGGTTTTCTCGATGAGTTTCGCAAGCGGAGAGGAGAATTTCTCGGATTCCGTTCAGAAATCGGGCGTGCGGTATGAGGATATAAAGCTGTCGGACGCTGAGATAAAGAAGTTTGTCGAAGATTGCGAGAACGTTCTGCTGAACGCGAAAAAACTCGAAACTCCGGGCGTTTATCCCGTCGTGCTGGCGCCGATAGTGACCGGCGTTTTCGCTCACGAATCCTTCGGGCATAAGAGCGAGGCGGATTTCATGCTCGGAGACGAAACTCTCGCCAGAGAATGGCAGATTGGCAAAAAAGTCGCCAGCGAACTGCTCAGCATCGTGGACAGCGGCGCTTACGAAGGATCCGGCTACGTGCCTTACGACGACGAGGGCACGAAAAGCACATATACCTATCTGATCAGGGACGGCGTCCTCTCGGGCAGGCTTCACAGCGCGGCGACCGCGGCGTATCTGGGAGAAAAGCTTACGGGCAACGCGAGAGCGACGAACTGCGGCTTCGAGCCGATCGTCAGAATGACCACCACCGTCATCAAAGGCGGGAGCAGCACCGTCGAGGAACTGATAGGCGGCATAAAACACGGATATTACATCAAAAACTGCAAGCACGGTTCCGGCATGAGTACGTTCACGATCGCGCCCAACGCCGCGTACGAAATAAAGGACGGCAAGATCGGAGATCCGGTCAAGATCGCGGTGCTTACCGGCAATGTGTTTGAAACGCTCGGAGACATAGACGGGGTTGCGAACGACGAAACGGTGCTCACCTTTGTCACGGGCGGTTGCGGCAAAATGGAACAATTCCCGCTCAACGTAGGTATGGGCGGTCCTCATATCAGAGTCAGAAAAATGAACGTTCAGTGAGGTGCGGTATGAAAAAACAGACGTATACGGTAAAACGGCATGAGAGCTGTATGAATTTTACGGCAGGCGCCGTGGATTCTCTCAGAATAAAGAACGAAGTAGCCACGACGGTCAGGGTATATGACCAGGGGTACATCGGCGTATCGGGCGCCTCGGGCGATTGCGACGTCGCGGAACTCGAAAATAAGGCGGTCGGAGCGCTTTCCAATAAAGTGCCTTATCCCTGCGAAAAGAGCGCGCCCGCAAAGATGTGCATTGACAAAAGAAAGGAAATAATAAAAAAGAGCGAGCTTGTCGGCAAATGCAGGGCGTTGGTCGCAGAACTTGTCGCGCAGAATCCCGATTTTATTCTCAGCGGCAAACTCGACGTGACTGACAAGGTCACGAAGTTCGAAGACAGCGACGGCGTTGAATATGAGAGTTGCTCAAGCTTTTTCAGCGCATATTGTGTGGCGAAACACAAGGATTCATCCAACATAATGGACGAGGTCTACGGGGTGGCGGACGACAGGTTCGAGCCTGAAAAGATCGCGCATGACGTAAAAAAGCTGTTGGACGCTTTTCTTGCAAAGGCGGATCTTCCGGACGAGGAAAAACCGGTGTTTATCACAGACGAATCCGTGGTGGAATATCTTGTCGGCGCGTTTGTGGCGGAGAGGTATTGCAGCGGCACTTCGATACTCAAAGACAAACTGGGCAAAAAGGCGTTCAGCGAAAAGTTCACACTTGTCTGCGACAGGGACCCTGATGACAATCCCGGCGTTACGTTCTTTGACGGAGAAGGGGTCGTGAATGACGGGTTCAAGGCGTATCTCGTAAAAAAAGGCGTGATTGAGAACCTGCTCACGACAAAAAAGAGCGCGGCAACTCTGAAGGTCAAAAACAGCGGAACAGCCGCGTCGCCGTATGCCGGAGTGCCTTCTCTGGGCGCAGAAGGGCTGAAAGTGGAAAAGACTGCAGAAGACGTGCCGGCGCTCATCGGGAATAAGAAGGCGGTCTACGTCACGACTGCGAGCGGAGGAGATATGACTCCCACGGGGGAGATAGGTCTGCCGGTGCAGTGCGCATATCTTTTCGAGAACGGGAAACTTGTTGGAAAACTACCCGAATTTTCCATTTCCTGCAACGTGTTCGACATGTTGGGAGACGACTATATAGGCGCGTGCGACAAATGCGTGAACGAAGCCGGCAGGAACAGATATCTTGTTTTCAGAGCAAAAGC
>CALWKT010000062.1 GCA_944381335.1 uncultured Christensenellaceae bacterium | reverse complement strand
TGCGAAAGTAGCGCGCGAAGAAGGGTTCAAGGATATCGCGGGGCTTTTCGAAAACGTAGTCCAGGTGGAGACCTGCCACAACAAACTGTTCACCGATCTTTACAAACAGCTTTCTCAGGGCAAGCTGAACTGCCGCCCGACCGCGTTCATATGGAAATGCGCGGACTGCGGATACGAAGCGACCGCAAAAGAAGCCTGGAAGGTCTGCCCTCTTTGCCAGGCAAAGCAGGGCGCAGTGATGCTGAAGCTCAACGACAACAACTGATTTTTCATACCCGTGTGCGTTAAGCACACAAATCCCCCTCACAACAGGCGGCGTTTTTCGCCGCCTCGTCCTTTTTTTCGAGTTTTGACAATAGCCGTCTTTCATGCCGCTCCTCACTCCTGTACCCAAAGATTATAAGCATGACAATTGATAATCGGCATCACGATTTTATATTCGTTTTTGCTAATTTACAATTTTTTTGTTCTCTATCGCAGATAATATGGTATAATGAATATGCTATGAAAAGAAAGTCGTTGATTTTAACTCTGATCGTGATCGTTTTTACGCTCTCAGTTCTTGTGGGAGCGCTCGTCGGTTGCAGCAACATCAAGAACCTTTTTGAAGTCAACGCGACCAATCTCGCGGACTACGCAAATTTCTCTTACAGCAACGGCGATAACAAGATCAACTTTTCTCTCAAGGCTTCAGGCGAAGCGTGGGTAAAAATTTCGTGGGACAGCGCTGTCGTATGCAACGAAATATTCCTGTACGAAAACGGCAACAACGTGACCGGGTTTGAAGTTTACGTCAACGACGAACTGGTGACGACTCAGGACGAAATAGGCAAAATGAGAAACGTCTACCTGGGCACGACGACCGCCACTTCCATCACGATCAAAGTCACTTCTTGCAAAGGCACTTACAAGCTGACCGACGTCGGCGTATACAACCTGCCGCGCAACAGAGATTTCCACTCTACGGCTTTCGTCAGACTCAACGAAGGCGGCGACCCGTTCGAAGGCGTGAACTTGTCCCAGATCAAGAATTACACCGACTATATCGTCTACCCTCTCGCATACTACGATTCAGACGGCAATCTCAACGTCAACGGTTCAGATCTGCTTTCTGTCACCAAGACGATCAGATCTTTCAATTACTCTGCGAAGATCCATCTGGTGATCCTGCCTAAGCCAGACGAAAACGAGGACGAAAACGACGTCCGTCACAACGCGCTCAAAGACAATGCGGAAGTTCTGTCAAGCAACGTTGCGCGCCTGCTGAGAGGCTCAGGGTTTGACGGCGCTGTGTTCGGCTTTGATTTCAATTTTGCCGAAAACCTGTTCGATTACGGTTCATACAACGATTTTATCGAAACTCTGCGCGGAAAACTGATGTCCCCCTACGAAATAGGCGTGTTCATCAATCCGGACGCTTCCTTCTTCAATAAACAGTCCAAACAACTGATAGACAACTTCTACGTGCTGACTCCCAACCTCTCCGACAACACTCAATGCACGTTCTCTCAGACAGTCTGCGAAACGCTGGAGACGCTCAAGGACAGCGACCTTCCGAAATCGAAAACTTACCTCACTTTGCCCTTTTACAGCTATGACAAAGAAAGCGAAACGCTTTACAAGTATTGCGATTATGCCTCTCAGCTCGGCAAATACGGCAATGTGATCACTCTTGACGACGAGACTAAGATACGCTTCAACGGCTATGCGTTCGTGCGCGATATGGCGGCGTTCTGCTATGATTACGGCATTGCAGGAATCCTCTCCGTCTGTCCGCATTACGACGCAAGCGAAAGCCTTTCTCTGGCAAACGCGATTAAAGAAAGTATGTGACGGTCATCCGTCCCCGCCGCGGAGCGAACAGCTCCGCTTTTTTATTGCTTTTTCATAACTGATTAATATTGTTTATTCTGCCCTGCGTGCGGGATCCGCATTTCGCCGGACTTTTTCGCACGTCGCGGTCCGGAAACGCAAGTTTGTTAAAAAAATATTGATTTCTCGTCTTTTTTTAACTCAAATTGACAAGTAACGTTATTTATTTTATAATATATTTAATCTTTAATTTAAAGGTTGTCTGTTATATGGGTTTGGGGACGAGGAAAATAGCGGGCATTTCAGTTCTGCTCGCAATGAGTCTTATAGCGTTTATGTTGGAGAGTTTTCTGCCGCCTATGTTTATTCCGGGCGCAAAACTCGGCCTCGGCAACGCTTTTTCAATGCTCGCTCTCGCGCTCTATTCCCCTTATGCCGCAATTCTCATTGTTATGCTCCGCTGTGTTCTGGGCAACCTGATCGTGGGGTCGCTTTCTTCAATGATCTTCGGTCTGTGCGCAGGCGCGGTCAGCGTGAGCGCGGCAATAATTCTGTATACGTTCGTATTCCCGAAAATCAGCTTCGTCTGCATTAGCGTATGCTCTGCGGTGCTCCACAACACCGTGCAGTGCGTCGTCTTCTGCGCAATATCCATGACGTGGCAGGCAATCGTATATCTGCCCTATCTGATACTGCTCGGCGCGGTCAGCGGCTTTGCCGTCGGCGCCGCGTGCGTGCTGATCGCAAAACGCATCCCTTCGCGTATGTTCGCGAAAATGGGCGCGAACGTCTGAACCCGGAACAAATTGCCCCTTCTGGGGGAAAGCACTCGGTGCAAATACATCATCGGAGGTAACTGTGAAAGCAAGAAACGGCAAGTTTTTCAGCCGCGGCGTGCATTTCCGCGACATGAAATTCATCAGTAAAGACTGCCCGATCACCCGGCTGGAAGCCCCGAACATAGTCTCCATCGCCCTGCAACAGCACATTGGCAAGCCTGCGACGCCCGTCGTCGCGGTCGGAGACGAAGTGAAATGCGGTCAGCTCATCGCAAAAGCGGACGGCTTTGTCAGCGCTAACATTTACAGCAGCGTCTCAGGCAAGGTCATCGCGATCGAAAAACGCGCGAATCCGCGCGGAGGCATGGACAGTCACGTGGTCATCAACCGCGACCCGGAAGCGGACGACACCTTCGTCCCCCTCGAGCCGCTCAAGGAAAAGACAAAAGAGTCTATCATCGCAAGGATCGCGGAAGCCGGAATTGTCGGTATGGGCGGCGCAGGCTTCCCCACCTTCATAAAACTCTCTCCCAAGACCCCCGTAGATACACTGATCATAAACGCGGCGGAATGCGAGCCTTATCTGACCTGCGACTACCGCCTTATGATCGAACAGACGGACAAGCTGGTTGAAGGCTTCAGGCTGATCGCCAAAGCGCTGGGCGTCTCGCACATCATCGTCGGCGTTGAAAAGAACAAGCCGGAAGCGATTGCGCTGTTCGAAAAGTACGACGACCTCGACGTGGTGATCCTGCGCAAGCGTTACCCGATGGGAAGCGAAAAGCACCTTATCTACTGTTGTACGGGAAGAAGGGTCCCGCCCGGAAAACTGCCTGCCGACGCCGGTTGCGTAGTACAGAATATAGCGACTTCTTACGCGGTATACGAAGCGGTAGAGCTCAATAAACCGCTCTTCGAACGCGTGGTCACCGTATCCGGTCAATGCGTGGAAAATCCCGCCAACCTCATCG
>CALWKT010000061.1 GCA_944381335.1 uncultured Christensenellaceae bacterium | reverse complement strand
TTGTCAAGATAAGACAACACGTCCAGCTTGGTCAGCGCGAGTTCGTCCGCGCCCTGCATCTCAACGCCGTATTTAGAAGCTACTACGTCGAACGGACCCACTCTGCGGGGTCTGCCGGTTGCCGCGCCGTATTCCGCGCCGGCTTTACGCAGTTCCTCGGCTTCCGCGCCGAACATTTCGACGGTGAAAGGACCTTCGCCGACGCAGGAGGAATACGCCTTCATGATACCGAACACGTTGTCCAGCTTATACTTGGGAATACCCGCGCCTATCGGAGCGTAAGCCGCGATGGTGTTGGAGGACGACGTATACGGAGTGATGCCGAAGTCGATGTCTCTGAGCGCGCCCAGCTGAGCTTCGAAAACCACCTTCTTGCCCGCCTTGAGGCACTCGTCCAGGTACTTACCCGTATTGCATACGAACGGTTTGAGTTTGTCGCCGTACTCTCTGAGCCAGTCCATGATGTCGTCAACGTCGATTTTCGTGCTGCCGTACGCTTTCTCGATAAACAGATTTTTCCACTCCACAATGGATTTGATACGCTTTTTAAGCGATTCGGGATAGAAAAGATCTCCCATCGTGATTATCTTCTTCAGGTACTTGTCGCCGTAAACGGGAGCGATGCCTCTTCTGGTCGAGCCGTATTTCGCGTCGCCCAGTCTGTCCTCTTCCAGGCAGTCCTGTCTGACGTGATAGGGCATGCAGATGACCGCTCTCTCGCTTATTTTGAGGTTTTCGGGAGTGATCTTGACGCCCGCGTCCGTCAGTCTCTTCATTTCGCCGACGAGGTGCTGCATGTCTATGACCATACCGTTGCCCATGACGTTGACCACTTCGGGGCGAAGAATTCCTGAAGGAATGAGGTTGAGAATGAACTTGCCCAGGTGATTGACGACGGTGTGACCGGCGTTGTTGCCGCCCTGATATCTTACGACCACGTCGTAATCGCTGGATACGAGGTCGACCATTCTGCCCTTGCCTTCGTCTCCCCAGTTGATACCTACGATAGCTGTTAACATAATTTATCTCCTTTTGCTTAGCAAAATATTTCGTATTTTATCGGTTTTTACCTTTTTTTTCTTCTTTTTTACCGCGTAGTTCCGCCCAGTACTCTTTCGTTCTGACGCGGAATTCCTTTATCTCCTTCACAAGCCCGTTGAACGCGCCTATCTCCGCGCGCCAGAATATGATCATCGGGAAGACGGCAAGCAACATGAACACGATGTTGATCGTCATCTCCGTCGTCAGACCGGATATGGAAAGAATGTTCCTGATGAACGACGACGTGATCGCCGCTATATAAAGCACGAGACACATCGCGACCAGATACAGTCTTTCTTTCGTGTACGGGATGCACACCCACATCAGAACTATAAACGAAGTCAGGCTCGTGACGTAGAACGCCATCGTCGAGACCTGCGCCGAAACGTCTATGCCCACGTTGCGGTAAACAAGGCATATGATCGTGACCATAGTCGCCACGGTAAACCCTGCCGGCAACGCCTTTTTGAACACTTTGCTCAGGAACGACCCTTTCACCTTGGAATCGTTGGGTTCGATCGCAAGGAAGAAGGACGGAAGTCCGACGAACAAGCCGCTGATAAGCGTCAGCTGTATCGGCTCGAACGGATAGTTCATCTGAAGTATGATCAGAAGGAGCGTAAGGATTATGCTGAACGAAGTCTTGACCAGGAACAGCGACGCCGCGCGTTCTATGTTGTTGATAACGCGTCTGCCTTCCGCAACTACGCTGGGGAGCGCCGCGAAATCGCTGTCAAGAAGCACGAGCTGAGCGACGTTTCTGCTCGCTTCGCTTCCCGAAGCCATGGCGATCGAACAGTCCGCTTCCTTGAGCGCCATAACGTCGTTCACGCCGTCGCCCGTCATGCCGACCGTGTGCCCTTTGGACTTGAGCGCGGTCACCAGCACCTTCTTCTGTTTGGGCGTGACTCTGCCGAAAATCGTGTATTTATCGCACGCGTCGTAAATTTTCTCGTCTGTGTCGAGTTCCGTCGCGTCAATGAATTTATCTGCGCCGGCAAGCCCCGCACGCTCCGCGACCTTGGAGACGGTCAGCGGATTGTCGCCGGAAATGACCTTGAGTTCAACGCCCTGCTTTGCGAAATACGCGAGCGTATCCTTGGCGTTTTCCCTGATCTTGTCGGAAAGCACAATCAGCGCGATCGGCTTGAGTTTTTCTCTGTCAAGATCGTCTTTCAGAGGCTGAGTGGTCCTGACGAGAACGAGCACGCGGAAGCCCTGCGCGCTGTATTCCCTGACGTCGTTTTCGACGAGAGAATATTTCTCTTTCAGCACGAACTCGGGCGCGCCCACGATGAATTTGCCCAGTTGACCGAAGTCAGCCGCGCTCCACTTCCTCGAAGAAGAGAACGGAACGGTGCCTGCCACTTCGTATTTTTCGTTGCTTCTGAAGTACTGCGCGAACGCTTCGAACGTCGACCCCTGCGCTCCGAGCGCGGAGACCATGTTCGCCATAATGTCGTCCACGTTGCCGAACTTGGTGGAATAGATATGCGTCTTTTCCACCTGCATGCTGCCTTCGGTAATCGTACCCGTCTTGTCCAGACAAAGCATGTCGACTCTCGCCAGAGTTTCTATGCTGTAAAGGTCTTGAACAAGGGTGCGTTTCCTCGCCAGCTTGACTACGCCTACCGCAAGCGCGATTGACGTCAGCATGACAAGTCCTTCCGGGATCATACCCACCACCGAAGCGACCGTACCGGTCACCGCCTCGTTGATCGTGGACGTTGTGACCTTGTTGGTGTAGAACATCAGTATTCCGAGCGGGAAAATGGCGAGGGTTACAAGTCTGATGATCCAGTTGATGGAACGCATGAGTTCGGACTTCGGCTTTTTGAACTTCTTGGCTTCCGCCATGAGTTTTGAAGTGAAGTTCTCCTCTCCAACCGCGGTGACGCGCGCCTTGCACTCTCCCGCCTGAACGAAACTGCCGGAGTACAGGAAATCGCCGTTCTGCTTGTGAACGTCGTCCTGCTCGCCGGTCAGAAGGGACTCGTTGACTTCGCACTGCCCCTCGACCACAATGCTGTCTGACGGGATCTGCATGCCCTGTCTGAGTATCATGATGTCGTCGATCACGATGTCGGATATCTCGCTCTGGACCACCTTGCCGTCTCTTACAAGATCAACGTGCGGAGCCGCGATCAGAGACATTTTCTCAAGGACTTTCTTGCTCCTGATCTCCTGAACGACGCCGACGATGATGTTGATCGTCACAACGCCGATGAAAAGCATGTTCTTCATCTCGCCGAAGACAAAGATCAGCGCGGCGAGAACGAAGTTGATGAAGTTGAACAAGGTGAGAACGTTTGATCTGAAAATTCCCAGATAAGATTTGGAGACGACGTTGGGCTGAACGTTGTTCATGCCTCTGCCGAACCTCTCTTCCACCTGCTCCGACGTAAGTCCCACAGAAGGATCGGGCTGAACTCTTTCGAGTTCCCCGGTATATTTGACCTTTTTCTTTTTCTTTGCGTTTACGCCGACCTCATCTGTCTCTTCGCCCTGCCCGGAAACGTCATTCTGCACGGCATTTTCGACAACGCCTTCCCCGCTTTCGGAAGAAGCTGCGCTTGCCTGCAAAGGCGCAGGGCTCTCCGCGTTTTCAGACGGCACGGATTCTTCCTGCAAAGTTGCGGCAACGCTTTCCTGAGCAACGGGTTGCTGAACTGCCGCGTCATCTCTTTCGGCAGACTTCCTTTTTCTTGAAGGTTTGCGGGCTTCCACGACGGTTTCGTCCTGCGGTTGTTCCTGCAGCGGCGTAACTTCAGGCTTACTTTCAGCCGAAGCCGCGGCAGACGCTCTCTTTTTGCGCTCAACCGGCTTATTTTTTACCTCTTCGACAACGGATTCCCGCTCTGTATTCGCAACAGGCTTGACGCCTCTTTCCCTGAACTGTCTGGGAGCGCCGTCTGCTTTCGCCTTGCGCGCCCTGCCCGCGCGCGTGACAGCAGGCGCCTCTGCGGAGCGTACCGCCGAAGCGCCGGCGTCTGCCGACGTAACGGGCTGTGAAGAAACGGGAGTTTCCGCCGGTTTTTCAACAGCTTCGGGAGTTTTTTCCTTTTTTGTTTTTTTCGACGTTGCCATACATTAAATAATATAACATTTTAATAATATTAAGTCAATAAATTATTGCCTCTCAAGACTTCTTTTACAAGCCTGAAAGCGTCGTTCCCGAAATGCCGCGCCTCTTTTCCGCGGTTTGGCGGATATTCCCGGCGCGATACGGTATTTACGTTTTTATTTGCCCGGAAAACCGGGTTTTTGCGGCAACGTACGGTTTAACCCTGTTATTTTTCACTTATGCAGGCTCCCGTACATAAATAAAAAACGCCCCGCCGTTCAAGCGGAGCGTTTGACCTTGTCAGAGTTCCTTGTTGAATTCCGTTCTACGCCTGGTTGCCTTCACGAACTCGGCTTCAAGCGTCTCCTTGTCGTCCGTTTCGAGCGCGGTTTTTATTATATCCAGCTGTTTCTCGAATTCTTTTACCGAAGCGAGAAGGTTTTCCTTGTTGCCGAGAAAGAGTTCTGACCAGAGTTTTTCGTTGATGTTCGCGATCCTCGTCAGATCCCTGTAACTGTCGCCGACGAATCGCGGGGTGTCAAACTGCCTGTCGTCGCTGTTGACAAGCGCGACGGCGATCGCGTGAGGAAGCTGAGAGACGAAAGATATGATCTTGTCGTGCTCGCAAGGAGTCAGGCGCATCACGTTCTTGAAGCCCATTTCTCTGGCGAGGTTTTCAATCCTGGTTAAAGATTCGGGTCTGTTCCCTTCGGTGGGAGTGATGATGAAATTCGCGCCTTTGAAAACCTTGTCGTCTGCGTAATCAATGCCTTTTTTCTCTCTGCCCGCCATAGGATGCGCAAAGACGAAATCCGCGCCCTGAGGCAGCAGCTTGCGGATATTCCCGATAAAGCCGGATTTTATTCCGGCAACGTCGGTCAGCACGACGCCTTTTTTCAGATGCGGCGCTATCCGCCTGAGTTCTCCCTCCACCTGTTTGGGATAAAGCGCAATGACAACGATGTCGGACTCAGGCAAAAATGCGTCCGCGACCTGCGCCGCGTCGTCGACTATGCCGCGCGCCCTGGCTTTTTCGACCGTTCCGGCGTCGCTATCCGCCCCGTAAACGGTATAGCCGAGTTTCTTCAGCGCCATCGCGTACGAACCGCCGATAACGCCCAGTCCGATGACGGTGATCTTTTCCTTCTCCATCACTTTATGTCCTCGTATTTTCCGCTTTGTATCATTTTTACCGCAAGCACGTAACCGTCGAACCCTTTGCCGCATATCTGCGCTTTACAGACGGGCGCGGTGACCGAAACGTGCCTGAACGCCTCGCGCTTGTCTATGGCTGAAATATGCACCTCGACGACGGGAAGCATGATCGCCTTTATAGCGTCCCTGATCGCATAACTGTAATGAGTGTGCGCCGCCGGATTTATCACCACTCCGTCGTATTTTTCAAAGAAGCATCTGTGCAGGCAGTCCACTATGTCTCCTTCATGATTGCTTTGAAAAAAACTCAGCTCCGTGTCGGTTTCAGCGCAATTCTTCGTAATGTACGCATACAGATCTTCAAGCGTGTTTTCGCCGTATACGTCCTTTTCGCGCGTGCCGAGCATGTTCATGTTCACGCCGTTTATGACCATGATCTTCATTTCGTTCACTCTCCTTTTCCTACGATCGCGAGGAGCTTTTCAAGTCCTTCGTTTTCGTCTCCGTCGTTGTCGACGACCGCCTGAGCGGTCGCAAGATATCTGTCCTTTCTCGCCGCATATATCCCGCGCAGTCTGTCAGCCCCGTCCTTGAGAAGCGGCCTTCCGGAGCAGTCTGCGGACGCGACGATTTTTTCCACGTCTCTCCTGATAAAGACCGTCGCGCCGGACAAAGCGAGCATATCCGCGTTGACGTCTCTCAGCACGCAACCGCCGCCGGTGGCGACGACGAGACCTTTTTCAAGCGACAGGCTGTACAGCGCGCGCGTTTCCGCGTCTCTGAACGTCTGCTCTCCTTCTTTGAACATCTCGGGAATGCTCCTGCCTACGCGCTCCACGATATAGTCGTCCATGTCCACGAACTTTTTCCCCGTAGCCTTTGCGAGCATTCTGCCCAGAGTGCTTTTGCCGCAAGACATCAGACCGGTAAGATAGACGTTGAGCCCTTTTTTCAACGCGTCCTCAAGTGAAAGCGTCTTGAAAATGACGTCCGTCGCGTTCACGTCCGTCTCCGTACCGTTCCAGATACTCTGAGACCTCATTGCCTGCGCGACGAGCATATACAGACCGCCCACGCATCTCTTTCCCAGCTTTGCGCCTGTGCGCAGGAATTGCGTATATGCCGGGTTGTACACTATATCCGCAAGCGCGTCGAAGCGGGAAATTATCTCCTCTCCCACCGGGCTTGCCCCTTCTTTGGGGAACATGCCCACCGGCGTGCAGTTTACGAGAAGTTCCGCTTTTTCGCCGAGCGCGCATCTCCTCGCCAGTTCGTCGTAATCTATGACGAAAACTCCGGTTTCTTCGACTCTGGACGGGTCTCTGCTGACGATCGTCACGTCCGCGCCCATGTCTTTCAGCGCGTATACGACAGATCTCGCGGCTCCGCCCCAGCCGAGTACGGTGACTTTCGCGTTTTCCGCGCTCAGTCCCGCCGAAGCGAGCATCGCGGAAAATCCGTACGGATCCGTATTGTACCCGATCAGCCTGTTTCCGTCGCGCCTGACCGTATTCACCGCGCCTATCCCGCGCGCCATCTCAGACGTTTCGTCAAGGTTTTTCATCACGTCCGTCTTGTACGGGATCGTCACGTTCACGCCGTCGTACCCGAGCAGAAATTCCCGGCAGGAAGATATCTCCTCCCTGGGTATCTCGCGCGCGGTATACGTGCCCTGAATACCCTTGATATCGAAATACATGTCGTGTATCCTGGGCGACAACGTATGCCCGAGCTTCTCGCCGATGACGCAGAATTTCGCCATACTCAGTCCTCCTGCGGCGCGCTCTTGACGTATTCGCCCAGCAGTTTGAAGCCGATAGTTGACCTTTCGACGTAATAAAGCGCCTGTACCATATCCCTGCTGTTGCAGTTGCCTTCCAGGTCCACGACGAAATAGTAGCTGCCGGGATTGTTCCTGAGCGGTCTGGACTCTATCTTGACCATATTTATGCCGTAACGCGAGAAGAAACGCAGCACTTTGTAAAGCGCGCCGGATTCGTTATTGAGCGTAAAACTCACGCTCACTTTGTCGGCTTCCGTATCGGAAAGCGTCTTTGAAATGACGATGAATCTCGTGAAGTTGTCCTTGTCGCTGTTTATCCCTTTTGCGAGTACCTTGAGCCCGTATATCGCGGCGGCTGACTCTCCGGCGACTGCGGCGAGAGACTTGTCTCCCTTCTTCGCGACCATTTCTGCGGCGAGCGCGGTATTGGCGTAGGAAACGAGATTATAGCCGCCTTTCGCCAGGTAGTCGTGAGCCTGTCCCAGCGCTTCCGCCTTTGAATATACCGTCTTTACGTCTTCCGGCGTGGCGTCCGGAAGCCCGAGAAGGCAATGTTCTATCCTGATCCACTTTTCTCCGACGATAAAGCAGTTGTATTTGCCCAGGAGATCGTAAACTTCGACGACCGAGCCGACCGAAGAATTTTCAAGCGGCACTACGCCGTAATCTATTTCACCGTTGTCGATAGCCTTGAAAACGCTCTCGAAAGTCGGATAAGCCGCGGCGTTTCCCGCGCCGCCGAAATACTCTTCCGCCGCCTGCTGGGAGTAGCTCCCCGCCGTGCCCTGAAAGCCGATTTTCGCAGACTTGTCGAAAGGTCTGCGTTCTCTCGGCAGTTCCTCGACCGGGTTGGTCTTGAGCTGGACTTCCTTGCTCAGATCCATGACCGAAGTCATGAAATCGCGCGCTTCGCTGGCATAGCCTTTGTCTGTCAGAGAAGCGACGGCGCGTTCAAGCACCTCTTTTTCCCTGCCCGTCTGCAAAACGGACGCTCCCGCCGCTCTCTTGTACTCAGCCACCTGTTTCGCGACGTTCATCCTCTTTTCGAAAAGCGGGATCATCTGCGCGTCTATTTCGTCAATTTCTTTTCTCAGTTCTTTTATGTCTTTCATCTCATTCTCCGACAAACTGGTATACCGCGAGCGCCGCAACCGCTTCTATTACGGGGAGCGCGCGCACGACGATGCACGGATCGTGTCTGCCCTTGAGCGACAGCTTCACGTTTTCGCCCGTCGTAACGTTGACGGTGTCCTGTTCTTTGAATATTGAAGCCGTGGGTTTGACCGAAACGTTGAATACGACCGGCATGCCCGTGGTTATCCCGCCGAGGATCCCTCCGTTGTTGTTGGTACGCGTCTTTACGTTTCCGCAGTCGTCGAAATACCAGCAGTCGTTGGCTTCGCTTCCGCGCATTGCGGACATCTCAGTGCCGCTGCCGAATTCCACGCTCTTGACTGCGGGTACTGAGAACAACAGAGAAGACAACACGCTTTCCACGCTGGCGAAAAGCGGATCCCCCAGCCCTGCCGGAAGCCCTGTCACGGCGCACTCGATCGCGCCTCCGACGCTGTCGCCGTCCTTTTTAGCCGCGGCGATCTCGCTCTTTATACTCTCTTCCTTGTCCACGTCGAGGAGAGGCAGGACCTTACCCTGAAGCGAAGCCACCGTCTCAGGCGTGATCTCCGCGCCGAACCTTGAGTCCTTCACCTTTCCCACCGAAAGTATGTGAGAGACCACCGTTACGCCCTTTTTCTCAAGAAGCTGTCTTGCGATCGCTCCTGCAAAAACGAGCGGTGCGGTCAGTCTTCCGGAACTTGCTCCGCCGCCTCTGTGATCGTTGTTGCCTTCGTATTTCACGCGGTAACCGTAATCTGCGTGAGAAGGTCTCATCACGTCTTTGAGCTGAGAGTAATCTGAAGATCTTGTGTTCGTATTTGCAATGACTGCGCATATCGGAGTGCCTTCAGCCACGCCGTCGACGACTCCGCAAAGTATCTCGAACGAATCGCTCTCCTTTCTCGGCGTGGAAAAATCGCCGCCGTTGGGAGCACGTCTCGCCATCTGAGCTTTTATGCCGTCCATGTCGAGCGCTGTCCCGGCAGGGACGCCGTCAACCACCACGCCGATAGCGGCGCTGTGAGATTCTCCGAATACGGTTATCTTGAGTTTGTTTCCCCAGGTTGCGCTCATTTTACATTCCCTCCAAGTGCTTTGTATACGTCAAGAAAATCGGGGTAGGATTTTGAAATGCAGGCAAAGTCGTCAATCACGATCGGCTTGTCGCATCTCGTAGCGGCGATCGCCAGAGTCATCGCGATCCTGTGATCGTTGAAAGAACTGACTTTCACGCCGCCTTTAAAACCGTCCACTCCGCTGAATATCAGGTCGTCGCCCTCTCTTTTCACGTCTGCGCCGATCGCGGAAAGCTGAGTATATACGGCTTCAAGCCTGTCACATTCCTTTATTTTGAGTCTCGAAAGCCCGGTAAGCCTCGTGACGCCCCTTCTGAGCGCGCACGCGACGGCAAACACGGGTATTATATCCGGGCAGTCCTCGCCGTCGAAGACGAGTTCTCCCTCCCCTTTCAGCCTTTCGAGATATTCTTCTGTCACCTTGTCGCCCTGCGCGCTGTTACCGTTCAGACCTCTTATTTCGATATCCGAACCGATCGCGTTCGCGACCGCAAAGAACGCCGCCTGCGACCAGTCTCCCTCGACTTCTTTGTCACGCGGCAGATAGCTTTGGTTTCCCTCTATGTAAAAACGCCTTTCGCCGTCAAAACGCACGTTCACGCCCGCTTCTTTCAGCGCCTGCAAAGTCAGGTCGACGTAACCTTTTGAATAAAGCGGCGTGGTCAGTTTTATAACGCTGTCTCCATCCGCGAGAGGAAGCGCGAACAGAAGCCCGCTTATGAACTGAGAACTGACGTCTCCTCTGACGGAATATCCGCCCGCCGGCAAAGCGCCTTGTACGGTGATGTCAAGCGAGCCGTTTTTTTTGCTTTCGTCCTGATAGAAAAGACCGGCGCCCCTCCACAGTTCTTCGAAAACGATCATCGGTCTCGCGCCCAGTTTGCCGCGCCCTGTAAAATGCGTTGCTCCTTTGTTCAGCGCCGCGCATACCGGAAGGCACATCCTGAGAGTCGAACCGCTTTCGTTGCAGAACGCCTCCGCATTCAGGTCCACTCCTTCAGAGCCTTTCACCACGGCTACGTCGCCGTTCAATTCAATTTCGGCGCCGACCGCGCGCATTACGCCTATCGTCGCCTTTATGTCCTCGCTGTAACTGAGACCGCCGATCCTGCTTTTTCCGCGGCAAAGCGAAGCGCATATTATCGCCCTGTGCGCCAGACTTTTTGACGGCGGGACCTTTACCGTCCCTTTCAGCGTCGATGCGGAAAAAGTCAGTCCTTTCATATCACTTGAAAAACTCCGCGGTAGTCGGATAAAGATAACTTTCTCCGATATCCTTCAGAAGCACCGTCACGAGTTTGTCTCCCAGATTTTTCTTGTCGTTCACGACTCCCTTCCCGACCTCTGCGACCGGCGCGTCGTCCGTCGTCGGCAAGCCGTACGATTTAGCGACCGCGGCAATTTTATCCGCCGTGCCGGCTATTGTCAGTCCTTTTTCTTCGGCGATCCTGCATATCTCGTACATACCGACGGAGACCGCCATGCCGTGAGAAAGTCTTTCGAATTTATAATACTTTTCGAGCGCGTGCCCGTAGGTATGCCCGAAGTTGAGGAGCATTCTCTCTCCCTTGTCCTTTTCGTCCTTTTCGACGACATCGCGCTTTATGTCGCAACAACGGTATATTACGTCGTCGATAACGGGCATAAGTCCGCTTTTTCCGCCGCATGCCGCCAGCTTTTCAAAAAGATCCTTATCCTTTATGCAGCCGTACTTTATGACTTCCGCCATGCCGTCGGTAAAGAATTCTTCGCTGAGCGTTGACAGCGCGTCCACGTCTATCACGACCTTGAGCGGCTGCCAGAACGCGCCGACAAGGTTTTTGCCGTCAGGAAGATCGACTGCGACTTTGCCGCCGATACTGCTGTCCACCTGCGCGAGAAGCGAAGTGGGGAGCTGGATAACGCCCCCGCCCCTCAGATAAGTCGCCGCGACGCAACCGCCAAGGTCGCCGATCACGCCGCCGCCGAGCGCGACGAGCGCGTCTTTTCTCGTTATCTTCTCCTCGATAAGCCTTGAATAGATCGCCGGAAGAACGTCGAAAGACTTGGTTTTCTCGCCGTGCGGAAGGGTTATCACACTGACAGTATAGCCCGCCTTCTCAAGCGAAGAAACCACCCTTTCGCAGTATATCCTGCCCACGTTGTCGTCCGTTATCACGCACAGCTTTCTGCCGTCCGTCCCGATATATTTCCCGACGTCGGACAGCGCGCCGCGCTCAAAGACTATGTCGTAGCTGTTCTTGCCCAGATCGACGTGAAGGGTTCTCATCTCAGACCTCTCTGCCCACGACTTTCGCGATCTGTCTTATCTGACCGACGAGATCTTCGAAAACAGGGGGTTTGATGGACTGATTGCCGTCGCAGAGTGCGTGAGCGGGGTCGTTGTGGACCTCGATTATAAGTCCGTCCGCGCCGACCGCGACAGCCGCCCTCGCAAGAGGCTCCACCATCCACCACTTGCCGGTAGCGTGCGACGGATCGACGACTATCGGGAGATGCGAAAGCTGCTTGACCGCGACAATCGAACTCAGATCAAGCGTATTCCTGGTGTAAGTCTCGAATGTTCTGATACCTCTCTCGCAGAGGATTATCTGCTCGTTTCCGCCCGCCATTATGTATTCGGCAGACATCAGCCACTCCTCTATCGTCGCGCTGAGACCGCGTTTGAGAAGAATGGGCTTTCTGATCTGTCCGAGCAGGCGGAGCAGGTCGAAATTCTGCATATTTCTCGCTCCGATCTGTATCACGTCCACGTCGCGGACGAAAATGTCGATGTCATACGGCGACATAAGTTCTGTCACAATGGGGAGACCGGTCGCTTCTCTCGCCTCTTTGAGAAGCTCGAGACCTTCATACTTAAGCCCCTGGAACGCATACGGAGAAGTACGCGGCTTGAACGCGCCTCCGCGCAGGAAATTCGCACCCGCTTTCTTGACGGATTTAGCGATATCCACTATCTGCGCTTCGCTTTCTACTGAGCAAGGTCCTGCCATAAGCGCAAGCTGTTTTCCTCCCACTTTCGTGCCGTTGACGTCCACGACCGTGGGCTGAGGATGAAACATCTTGTTCGCTTTCTTGAACGGTTCCGCAACGTGCATGACCTTTTCAACGTTGTGGTTCGCCTCTATCTGCGTCGGGTCGATCTTGCTTGTGTCGCCAACAAGACCCAGAATTATCAGATCCTGACCGAAA
>CALWKT010000060.1 GCA_944381335.1 uncultured Christensenellaceae bacterium | reverse complement strand
GCGTTTCATCGAGAACACCATGCAGGTGAACGCGCCGACCAGCACCAACATCACCACTGCCAGCAGTATGAAAAGCTGAATGATCGGATTGCCGCCGCCGTGGTTGTAGACGCGGATAACAATGCCGACGATCACCAGCACAGAGCCCGTGATGCCGAAAAACCCGAATCCCGGCTGGAAAATCTCCACGACGATAAAGATAAGTCCCACTATGAGACATATCGCCGCCGCCCAGCCTATTTCAGAGAACACCAAGGCGAATTCTTGCCAGAACGTCATTTTTATTACCTCCGTAACGCGTTTTATTTTGCGCGTTATCATATTATTATAATACATTAAGGGGAACCCCTTGTCAATAGCGTGTTTTCCGGACGCCCTGACGACACGTTCCTTTTCCGGTAAAAAAAATTGCGGCGGAATATTCCGCCGCAAAACGATATCCGTATGTATCAACCGAGAAAAGCTTTATAAGCCGGGTCGAGCAACTGATGCGGGAAAAGCTCTATCATCCTGAGCATGCCGCTGTTCTTGACCCTGTAACGCGCCTTGGGTTTTTTCTTGTTCAGCGCCTTCATCGTCGCCTTGATGAGGTGTTTGGGATCATGAGCGTTCTTGAGCTCGTGCTCCATGATCGGCTTCATCTTGTCAAGTATTTTCTTGTAAAGCTTCGTGCCTTCGTAAAGCGCCTTGAAAGAAGCTGAAGCGCTGTCGTGCATACGGGTTTTGAAAGATCCGGGAACGATCTGGATCACGGGGATGCCGACAAACATCAGCTCTCTTCTCAGACTGTCGCAATACGCGTCGACCGCGTACTTGGACATCGTGTAAGGTCCGTTGAACGGCTGCGGAGTGAGATATCCGCATTCCGAGCCGCAGTTGATTATCCTTCCGTTGCCCTTCATTATCATATCAATAAACGTACGGTTGACTCTGACCATGCCCATCACGTTGATCTTCAGGCTCTTTTCGATAAGATCCACGCAATCGCCCTCGATCATCGAGCACATCTTCTGATATCCGGCAAAGTTGATGACCGCGTCGAGTTTATCGGTAACTTTGAGGATCTCCTCTTTCGCCCTGTCAAGATCTTCCTGGATCACGACGTCGCATGACATCGGGACCATGTTTTCTATCTTTGAAAGTTCTTCAAGTTCCTTCTTGTTTCTTCCGAGCGCGAACACCGTCCATCCGGTTTTCGTCATCTCTCTCGCGACGGCGCCGCCGAGACCGCCGGTAACGCCTGTAAACACTGCATATTTCATAACAAAACCTCCGTCCACACATACCGGCTTTCGCCGGACAACATCATAATTATAAGTTTGCCGTAAAATTTTGTCAAACTTTTAACAACGAATTTTGACGTTTTCCGTCACTTTTGTACAATTTTTTACATTATTTATACATTCGGAAATAAAATATTTATGAATAATTGCATAAAAATGACCGTTTGTTATCAATATCGGACAACTTATGTAAAATCCGTATTTTTGTTTTCGGTCAGAAACTGCTTTAGCAGAAGATCGTATATCCTATCCTTGTCCTTGTCCGAGAAAGACGCCAGCGACAAGAACTCGGATTCTTCGCACAGATAATCCCGAAACAGTTCTTTTTCCCTTACCGCAATCAGATATTTCATCTGCACCTCAGCCAAATAAATGCGTTTTATCTACACGGGTACGAAAATTTATACTCTTTTCTTTATATCTTCGAGTATCGTGATCATAGAGAGCGTGTCAAGCTTGCAGTACTCCCACAGCGCTTTTCTTCTCTCCTCTCTCTCCTGCTCGGACATATACGGGAACATCAGGTAGGTCGCCATCGCGTCCGCGCCGTTGTGCACCGCGCCGACCTCATAGCCGTGAGCGCCGTCCGGATCCACGCATCTGTATATCGTCTTGAGCGAACGCGAACCGAGAGACTCGCCGTAATACACGGTGTCGTTTGCGAAAATCGCGCCTATATCGCGCACGTTGTTCCTCGCTGTCGAAAGCTTCGCGCGCACTTCGGGGAACATCTGCGCAAGCTGACCCAGCACTTTGCACTCCAGGAATTTGCCGAAAGCGAGTATGCAGGCGTTCTGCGGGATCTCGTCGGCAAGCCTTTTCGCGATCTTTTCGCGCGCGTCCTCTCCGTCTTTAGCAATATACCCGTAATGAACGGGAGCGTCTCCCTCTTTTTCTATCACGTGCAGGGAATACTGGAAAGCGACCGTTTCCAGAGGTCTTACGCCCCGATAACGGGGTATGCACGACTGAAGCGACTCGAAGTCAAGGAAACAAAGCGGATACCACAGCCCGGAAAGGAATTTCTGAAGTTCCTTCTTGTTCACGATGACCGCCTTTTCGTCATACGCCTTTATCAGATTGACGACCTTGGGTTTCAGAAGCCCGACGTTTTTCCTGAGATCGTCCATAGAGATTATCCCGTCGGCGTAAAGCTTGTAACGCGTCGCGGAATCCACGCCGTGTATCGTGAAAAGCGACGGCTTGTCCAGCCATTTGCCGAAACACGCGGTGAAGTACTCGCACCCGAACTGCCTCTCGCAGTTGTTGCAGAGTCCGGCTTCGGGCATATCGCTTTTCTGAACGAAAAGCGCGAGTTCGTCGCAGTTGCGCGCGACTTTTTCAGCGTAACGCGACACCCTCTTTGTCAGATCTATCTTTCTCAGCAACGCAGATTCCTTGATCTGCTTGCCGCGCGTATAGTTCTGGTCGGTCACGATCAGAGAGATCTTTCCCGTTTTCAGTCCTTTGAGCTTTGCGACGTGAGCGAGATAGGCAAGTTCCCTGATATAATTTTCCGAAGGCGCAGTGGCGCATTTTACGACATAAAAATTCACGCCCTCTTCCTGAGGAACGGCAATGTCGAAATTACAGCTGAAATTCTTTGCAAGGATCACGCCGTCGTAAACCGTTTTACCCTGCGCGAGCAGATCGCACGTCTTCTGCGACAGCGCGGTCAGAGTCTGATAATCGTCCGCTTTGCTTC
The DNA here is from genome assembly GCA_944381335.1 of uncultured Christensenellaceae bacterium. Next base: position 14,839 of record CALWKT010000060.1, on the reverse strand, counting down.
CGACTTCTTCACCGCCCGGGAAAAGCGCGCGCGAAAGGCGCGAAAGTTCTGCCGATTCGGCTATCCTCTGCCTGACCGTCAGGCTGAGTTCCGCTTCTCCGGGAAAATTCGCTTCGTATCTTGCCGATCTCAGGCATCTTGTGAATTTTACGTATAGTCTTTTTGTAACAATGCCCTTTATTGCCATATAAATTGATTATAGCATACAAACGGTGTTTTTACAACTTCAGAGCGCGTACAGACAGACAAACTGCCCTATTTTGCGATCACGGAACGTAATAATTCTATACTTTCAGTTGAAAACGGCATATTATAACACAAAATCATAAGTTTGCTATTGACACAATAAAAACCTCATGTTATCATAATAGTATAAAAGATAAGGAGGAATTCTTTTATGGCAGACGTAGACAAAAGCAGATCTAAATTTGACGGAGGAGTGCTGGGCTATATCGGCATCAATATTCTTTCGTCAATCATTACGATATGCACGCTTTTCATCGGATATCCGTGGGCGGCATGCATGGCGTACAGATGGGAAATCAAACACACCACGATAGATGACAGAAGGCTTACGTTCGACGGCACGGGCGCGCAGCTTTTCGGCTCGTATATCAAATGGTTCCTTCTGTGCATTATCACGATCGGCATCTATACTCTGTGGCTCCCGATCAAGATGACTGCATGGAAAGTGAAACACACGCACTTTGAATAAGTCTTATTGCGGTTTATCAACACGGGCACGCGAAACGCGTGCCCTTTTTAATTTGAATGGCTCCCGATTATAGCTTTTACCCTCGTGCCGGAAACGATCTTTAAACGTGCCGGTCAAAAAAACGGACGCATTTCTGCGCCCGCATTTTTTACCTCAAAAGGTCTTATCTTCAAGAGGCTGTGAACCTCGGCATTACCCTGAAGCTCTCCTTTCTTATTTCCGAGGCTGTGAACCTCGGAGCAGACCTATCACCTCCGCGTTTTATTTCCGAGGCTGTGAACCTCGGAGCAGACCTGTCACCTCCGCGTTTTATTTCCGAGGCTGCGAACCTCGGAGCAGACTTTTCACCTCCGTAAGTTTTTCCGAGGCCGTTGACCTCCGCCTTACCTTACGTTACCTCCAAATTTATTTTTGTACAAAGATTATAACCTGCCGGAAATATATTGTCAATTAAAATAACTCAAATTTATCAATTATTCTTCAGACTGACCTCGTTCCACTCAATAATGACCGGCCTTTCGTACTTCTTTGTGAACGCAGTGCGCGCGTCGGGGCTGTGCAGAACAAGAAATGCGCGCCCTACGTAATCCTCGAATATCATTCCGTGTCCGCCGTCAGCGGTATAGACCGCGCCTTCCTGGATCCACTTTCCCGTCACCGAGCCGTCCTCCGATCTTGCGACAAGCTGCACGTATTTTCTGTCCGCAGTTCTCGTAGACCAAAGGAGTTTTCTCTGTCCGTTTTCGTAAAAACAGAAAGGACCGTCCGTGATCTTCTGTCTTGAGCGGGTCTGCTTGAATACATTGTCCGACGCGCGGAACAACAGCGTATCAGTTTGTTCTTCGGTCCCCGAAAGATCGGGGGTGAGCCTTACAGCGCGTATCTCCCCGTCGCTGCATTCGATATACTCTTTGCAATAAATGCACCAGTATCTGCCGTCTTCTTCCGCAAGCGTACCGTCAAGGCAGGAAAAGCCGCCCGGCGTGAGCCTTACGCCGCCGGTATAGTTGCCGTCGGGCGCGTCGCAGGAAAACATATAAGTGCCCCTTTTCTCTCCCTTGGGCGAAAGGGTCACGAGCAGCCGGTATTTTCCGCCCGCATAATGTATCTCCGGCGCCCAGAAGTCCGCGTACTCTTTTTCCAGACCGCTCTTCTTCAGTATCGTGAACGGACCTCTCCAGACTTTCAGATCGTCGGACTTGTATATTACTGTACCGTAGCTATCGTTGAAATTGTAATGATAAACCGTGCCCGCCATTATATATCCACCCTTCCCGTCCTTTACGATAAACGGATCTCTGACCGTGATGTCGCAAAGGGCAAGCCCTTCGCGGTAAGGTATCGGCCATTCGAGCCGTCTGCCTCCGACGTACTTCCTGAATTTTTTCAAAAGTCCCATTTTTTTCTCCTGAAATTACGGGCAGGACGCCGCCCGGAGCGGTGAAATTTCACATATATATTTTCTCATACGCACACGGTTTTTGCAAGTCCTGCGCGCTTTTCAGCCGTGTTTTGCGGAATATTTGCGCATACAATTGCAGATACATTATCTGCGGACGCAAAAATCGGTATTGACCCGCGCCCGCGGAATATCTATAATTAAATCAGCGGGACGACGCATACGGAGGTAAACGTTTTGAAAAAAGTCAACATAAACAAAGACTGGGAATTTGAAAAAGAGGGCGTAAAAACCACCGTCTCTCTGCCGCATACCTGGAACGGCAAAGACGGTCAGAACGGCGAAAACGGCTACTTTCAGGGCAAGTGCGTTTACCGCAAGAAACTTGATAAAACGGCAGGTATTTGCTATATCGAGTTCAACGGCGCGAACAGCGTGACCGAAGTGTTTATCAACAAAAACAAAGTCGGCGCGCACAAGGGCGGATATTCCATGTTCCGTTTCAGGATAGACGGATTCCTGACAGAGGAAAGCAACCTTCTCGAAGTTTACGTCGACAACACAATCGTGCCGGACGTCTTCCCCACTTCGGCGGACTTCACGTTTTACGGCGGCATTTACCGCGACGTAAATCTGATATATGTTGAAAGCGCGCGGTTTTCTCTCGACGACGGCAGCCGCGACGGAATATCCGCGGTGCCCAAGCGTACCGGCGACGTCTGGGAGCTTGAAATAAAGGCAAGCGTTACGGGCGCGGACAAAGACGTCGCGTGCGTATACGAACTCAAAGACGACGCGGGAAAGACCGTAGCGCGCGATACCCGTCCGTCCGACTCGCCCGCAAGCGTACTCAAAATCGAATCGCCGCGGCTCTGGGACGGCGTGAAAGATCCTTACCTTTACACGTTGAACTGCACGCTCGTCAAAAACGCAAAGACTGTGGACGAAAGAAATATCCCCGTCGGCTTCCGCGAAATTGAATTTTCAAGCGAAAAAGGCTGTTTCCTGAACGGCAGGCAGATAAAACTCAAGGGCGTTTCCCGCCATCAGGACAGAGAGGACATCGGCAACGCGCTGACCTTGAAGGAACACGAAGAAGACGTCGCGCTGATACTCGAAGTGGGCGCAAACTCAGTGCGCCTTGCGCATTATCAGCAAGCCGAGGAGTTCTATTCCCTCTGCGACAGAAAGGGTCTGCTCGTCTGGGCGGAAGTCCCCGTCATCTCGATATACTCAAAAGCGCGTCAGCAGAACGCGGAAGAGCAGCTGACCTCGCTGATAAAACAGAATATCAACCACCCGAGCATCTTCTGCTGGGGCATAGAGAACGAAATAACCATGGCTGGCGACCGCAACAAAAAGCTTATCGCCGGCATAGGACGCCTGAACGCTCTCGCCCACTCCCTCGACCCGTCGCGTCCGACCACCTGCGCGCAGGTGGCAATGGCAAAACCCGACTCTCCGCTCAACAAAGTGACCGACCTTCTGGGGTACAACCACTACTTCGGCTCGTATATGCAGATGGTGGACGCGCTGGACAAGTGGCTGGACGAGTTCCACAAAATCAACCCGGGCGTAAAACTCTGCCTTTCCGAATACGGCGCGGAAGCGGTCCTCGGCTATTACAGCGAAAACCCGGTGCAGGGCGACTACTCCGAAGGCTATCAGGCGATATACCACGAACACTATATCGACGCAGTCAACGCGCGCGACTGGATGTGGGGCTCCTACGTCTGGAATATGTTCGATTTCGGCTCCGCGGCGAGAAACGAAGGCGGCGTGCGCGGCAGAAACAACAAGGGGCTCGTCACGATTGACAGAAAGATAAAAAAGGACGCCTTCTATATGTACAAGGCGACCTGGAGCGACGAAAAATTCGTCCACATAACCGCAAAACGCTACCCCTCGCGCGTCGTCGGCACGACCAGGATCAAAGTCTACTCCAACCTGCCCGAAGTCACGCTGACCGCGGACGGTTACGAAAAGACGCTCAAAGCGGACAAAATATTTATATTCGACGGCGTGCCCGTCAAAGCGGGAGAAAACGCGGTCAAAGCGACTGCGGGAAAATACACGGACGAAATAACCTTGCAGGGCGTAGACAAACTGCCCGAAAGCTACGCGCTCGGCGACGGCACCCCCACTCTTGTGCGCAACTGGTTCGGCACTGACGGCACGATAAAGGACGACTGCCTTTCCGTAAACGACAGAGTCGGAGAACTGCTCGACAACCAAGAAGCTCAGGGCATGCTGAAACTCGCGGCGGGCAATACGATCAACAAGTGGTATGTAAAACTGCTGAGACCTTTCAGAATAAAAACGCTTCTCAAAATAGCGCATATCGACCCGCAGATGGCGGACATATTAAACGGATTTTTACAGACGATAAAAAAGAAGTAAAAAAAACGGGAGAAAGATTATGACTGAAACCGCTGCAAACGCGCGCCCCTTCGGGATGCGCGACAAGATCGGATACGCGCTGGGCGACTTCGCGTGCAACCTCAGCTTCACCCTTCTGTCCACCTATATGATGCTGTACTATATGCAGTACATGCTGATCAAGGAAAGCGACTGGGCGTGGATCATCATCGTCGGCAAACTGTGGGACGCGATAAACGACCCGATAATAGGCGGCATGACCGACCGCGTAAGGATAGGAAAAAGCAAATACAAATCGTGGATCTCGATAGGCTCGATCGGTCTCGTCGTGACGACGACGCTCGTATTCCTGCCGGTGCCCGGCGCAAGCTATACGGTCAAGATATTGCTGTGTCTGCTCTCTTATATGGTCTGGTCCGTCTTCTACACAATGGTCAACGTGCCGTACGGCTCGCTCCATTCCGCGATCACGGACGACCCCGTTCAGCGCTCCACTCTTTCCACTTTCAGGAGCGTGGGCGCAGGCGTTTCAATGCTGATAATAATGCTTCTGCCGGCTGTTGTCTACGACAGCAACGAAAACCTCAAAGGCGGCATGTTCGTCTGGCTCGCGCTCGGCTTTTCCGTGGTCGCGTTCTTCGCTCTGATCGGCGTGAACAAGCTGACGACGGAACGCGTAAACGTAAACCAGCCGATAGAAAAGAAAAAACAGAACTACTTCCGGGTCCTGCTCGCGTTCGCCAAGAACAGACCGATCTGGGCGCTTACGATAGCTTCCATGGCGCAGGCGATATGCTTCGTCGGCGCGAACAGCATGAACCAGATCGTATTCCAGTCATTCTTCCGCAATACGGACATACTGACCGTCGTCACGATCGCTTCTTACGTGCCTATGGTCGCGGTGATGTTCGTGCTGAGCAAACTTGTCGCCCGCTTCGGCAAACGAAACTGCGTGCTGGTATCATGCGCGATAAGTCTTGTCGGCGCGCTGGGCATGCTGATTTTCCCGTTCAGATATACGGCGACGGGCGCGAGCGTTGACGCGCTGTCCATAGTGGTGTGGACGGTGCTGCTTATGATCGCCAACGTCGGCAACGGGTTATTCGGCGTAATCGTATGGGCAATGGTCGTCGACTGCATAGACTATCAGAACGTAAAAACCGGTCAGCGCGACGAAGGCTCCATCTACTCGCTTTACTCCTTCTTCCGCAAACTCGCGCAGGGCATCGGCTCTTCACTCGTCGCTCTCGTACTCGGCTGGCTGGGGTATCAGAAAGAACTCGGCTCAGATCAGCCGCAACAGGTTGCGACCGATATCAAGACGGGCTACGTACTGTTCCTTCTGATAGGTCTTGCGGTAATGCTCCTGTCGATACTCGTAGTATACAACATCAATAAGCGCGACGAAGCGCGCATACACGACGCTCTTTATAAAAAAGAAGAAACCGTGCCCGCTCTTGAAGGAGACGGCTCGGTTATGACTCCGCAAGCAGAAGAAAACTCAGCGGACGACATCTTCGAAACAACGGAAAAAAACAACGAGAAAACGGATATAACAAACACGGGTACGAAAAATTCTGAAGATGACGAAAACTCTTGAAACACTTGACGACAACGGCGCGAAAGGCTACAAAGCAGGAATATTCCTCGCGATACTCGCAGCCGCGCTATACGCTCTGAACGCGCCTCTTTCAAAGCTTTTGCTTGAATACCTGCCGCCAACGCTGATTGCGGGTTTCCTTTACATAGGCGCAGGCGCAGGCATGGGCGCCGTCGCGCTGATACGCAAGGCGCGAGGAACGGTAAACAGAGAAAGCAGGCTGACAAAAGCCGAGCTTCCGTATACCATCGCGATGGTAGTCCTGGATATCGCGGCGCCGATACTTCTTATGTTCGGACTTAAATCCACGTCGGCTGCAAGCGCCTCCCTTCTCAATAATTTCGAGATAGTTGCGACCGCTCTCGTCGCCCTTGTCATATTCAAAGAAAGGATAAGCGGCAGACTCTGGCTGGGTATACTCTCAGTCACCGCTGCGTGTCTTCTGTTATCAGTCGAAGACTTCGCGGGCGGCGTCAGATTTTCTTACGGCGCGCTCTTCGTGATACTCGCGTGCGTATGCTGGGGTTTTGAAAACAACTGCACGCGCAAGATATCTTCTAAAGACCCGATGCGGATAGTGCTGATAAAAGGGATATTTTCAGGCGGCGCGTCCGCTATAATAGGCTTTTGCATAGGCGAACGGATAACGGTCGCCTGGAGCGTTTTCGCGGTGCTTGCCGTCGGCTTCGTCGCTTACGGTCTCAGCATCTTCTTCTACGTGCACGCGCAGAGAAAGCTGGGCGCGGCAAGGACGGGCGCATATTACGCGATCGCCCCTTTCATAGGCACGGCGCTTTCTTTCGCGATATTCCCCGCGCTTCCGCACTACACGTTCTTCATCTCTCTGGCGGTGATGCTCGTCGGCGCATGGCTTTGTTCTTCCGACGCGCCGTTATCTTCCGTTTTCGGAAAATTCAGACGCAAACCAAACGCAAAAACCGGCGCAGTCCCGTCTGACGGAGAAGAAGACGAAAAAGAAAACCCGGACGACGGAGATCAAAAACCGCGAACGGACTGATCCCCTGCGCTGTAAAATCAAACTGCGCACTGTTTGAACGCACAGCCGCGCCGTCCGACATCATGATACCGCCAAAGCGCAGCGCAGATTCCGCGCATAAAAAGACGGCGCAAAACAATGCGCCGTCTTTTCTCGCCTCTCGGAAATCCATATCGCTTTTCCACCGCGCGTTTACACCGTTTTCCTGATACATGTCCCGGATTCCGCATATCTGAAATATTTCCCGACGAACAGGCGAGTTGTTAAATCCCGGGTATTCACGTTCCGTTTACGTAATAATCGATTCCCGCTTTTTTTGCCTGAACGTGCTGCAATTTTCTGGGCACATTATAATATCTGCCGTCCTTTTTGAATATCGCTCCGGTCTGCTTGAAGCGGAAAGAAACGCCGGCTTCGACGCATTGTCTCCTGAGATCGAGCACCCAGTCGTAATCGCACTCTCTCGCGTTGTCTCCGGACTCCCCTCCCGCAATGACCAGTTCAATGCCCTTGTCCAGCCACGGAGACAGATCTGTTTTTCCTAGAAGCGGCTCGCAACAGACGAACCTGTGTTTTATCGGCGCGGTCACGAACAGCGGCATACGCCTTTTCGCCTCCTCGTCGTTTTCCACCGTACAGCCTACGCTGACGTTATCCCAGCCGTCTCCCCAGTCGGGAGGCAGACACTCGTTGAATCTTACTATCCGCTTGGTTATGAACATGAATCCGCAGTCAGATCTTTCGCGCATGATATCCCATGCGTCCTGTCTCCAACCGTCCGCGTCCTCGATAAGGAAATCAGAAGTGAAGCACGTGGGGAACTGCGTTCCCGCGGGGTATTTGTACTTCCCGTCCCTGCCGCGCGCGACCGGCAGAGAAAAATTGCCCGTCTTTCTGACTTTCGAGCTGTCGATATCGTATTTTCCGTCACGCCGGTAAACGTAGCAGTTCGCGCATCCCGCGCTGTATTTCCGGCATCCGTGCCATAAATTCCAGAACTCTTCCATGCCTTTATTATATCAGATCAAAACAAGAAAAACCAGTCCCGTCCGACAAGGTGACAATTGTTTTCCGGTATAGCGCTTATCCCCTCGGCACGCCCGACCTTCAGCCTTTCTTTCACAGGACAAGAACGCCGGCGCAACGGTGAAGGCAAAGAAAAACCTCCGGCGAGCCCGCTTGGGTCAAGTTGCCGGAGGTCGTGGTTCTTTCTGATCAGACCTTTATTCTTCCTCTTTGGGATTGTTGGTGATATAGGTCTCTTTGTCGGTATCCGTCATGAATTTGGGGATTGTGCCGTCCTCGGTCTTGTCTGAATCCTCATAACCCGCCGCAAACTTGCCCTCAAGCAGTTTTACGTCGTTGTTTTCAAAAACGAAATCTCCGAGATCCATCACCTTGGTGTAATTGTAGGTGTTGTCGATGTAGAAAAGCAGATCTCCCACAAACGTCGGAGCCAGCCACGTGGTGTAAATGTCAGCCGCGCTCATGTTGATCTCGATCTTGTTCTCGCCGACGATCTCTCTCTTCATCAGCTTGTTGGAAATGACGTAGTAGAGGGTCACGCTGTTTTCGGTGACGTCCGCTTTGAGTACGGTCGGAGTGGCGCTGAACGTAACGGTCTCCTTCTTCTGGATACCCTCGCTGTCAAGCGTGTAGATATACGAAGTTGCCGAAGACGCGACGAGCACGCCGTTGGAGAGACCGATATGCGTGATCGAACTCAGCGCGTCATTGGCGACCTTGACTTCTTCGGAAGTTTTGAACGCAGGTTTTTCGCCCGTGAACCTGATCGCAAACGTTCCTTCAGAAGTGGAGGGATTGGTGCTGACTGAAGTGGACTTCGTGTAGTAGACCACTACGCCGTCGCTTTCGTTCGCCGCCTTGATGAGCGAGTAAGTGTACTGCTTATCCTTGCTTGCGTCGTTGCCGTCCGTTCCGTAAGTCTTGCTGTCAGCAAGGAGCACCGGCTCGCCGCCGTCTGTCGCGTAAACCTTGTTGCCGCTGAGCAAAGTGTCGCTGTCATAGCTCTGAGTGTAATACACGTAATCCGCAATGCTTGACTGACCTTTCTTGTAAGTGGAAGCGTGGTTGAAAAGCACGTCGGTGACGTTTTCGGCGATCACGGTCGCGTCCTTGTCAACCTTGTCTGCGGTGTAACCCACCTTGTAGAGAGTGGAAGACGTGTAATAGAGAAGCGCGTCGTCGGTGAAAACGTACTCAACGCTCGAACCTTCGACCATCGTGATCTGCTGAGTCTCGGTGCCGTCCGTCTTCGTGCGGTAATACTCGAGGTAATCGACCTGGACCACGCCGCTGTTGTCCGTCTTGGTCGTCGGGGTCACGTAATATATCCAGTCGCCGAAGATATAGATGCCGCCGCCGGTATATCCGGTGTAGAACATCTTGGGTACGACGACCGCAGTGTTTTTGAGCGTGCCGTCTTCAGCGACCTCGCTCTTCATAACGCTTCCCTTGACGGAAGCCTCTCCGAAATAGTTGTCCTTGGGTTCGGTGATATTGGAAGTGCTGTCCATACCGTTGATATAGTACAGATACTTGCCCTGCTGCACGGCGAGCGAACCGTTGTTCACGACGTCAGCGTTTCCGTCGGTAGTGCCGACGGGTCCCCATTTATAGCTCTGGCAACCTGCGAATACCGCGCCGACTACGAGAACGACCGCAAGGATCAAAGCTATCTTTTTCGTCTTTGTCATATCTAACTCCTGTTTTGATTATTGACTGTCTGTGGCTCCGGTTAAACGTCTTTTTCAACAGAAAAGGACCTATATAAAACCGTACGCGCATAATTTATTATAGTATATAAAAAAACAATATGCAATTATTTTGCCGACAATTTTGTCAAGGAGGAAAACTATATTGAAAAAATTCGCGTTCCGCAACGGGTTCCTTGAACAGGAAAAAGCGCCCGACGCGCAGGAAGAACTGATAAGATCGCTCGTGCTTGCGGCGACAAGCCGCCCTTCCGGAAACCCGGAAAAACGTGCTGAGCACGCAAAACCGGACAGACAACAAATCCTTGCCGCCCTCCGCGCGGACACAGACGCAGATCCGACCTCGAACGAAACCGCCGCAAAGCCCGCCTCCTGCCCAGAGCAGACAACCGGAAACGGCGGAAGCGATTATTTGGCTCCGCCGCCGTGTTACTCTTTGCCTTTGTAAGCCGCCCCGTACGCCAGAAAGCTGCGGAAAATTTCCGTTTTCCGGTCAGTCTTCCCTTCCTTCGTACTCCGCGAGCGAACGTTTGCTCCAGTCTATCGGCTCCACGCCTTTGGATATGAGGAAATCGTTGGCTTTTGAAAAATGCCTGCATTGCAGGAAACCCTGGTAGAAAGAAAGCGGACTGGGATGCACGCTGGTCAGCACCAGATGCTGAGGATTTTTAACCAGCTTCCCTTTCGCCTTCGCGTAACCGCCCCACAGCATGAACACCATTGGAGACGGAGACGCGTCCAGAAGTTCTATCACCTCGTCCGTAAAGCGTTCCCACCCCTTTCCGGCGTGGCTCTGCGCTTCACCGGCGCGCACGGTAAGCACGCTGTTGAGCAAAAGTACGCCCTGCTTCGCCCAGCCGCGGAGATCGCCGTTCTCAGTGGGCTTTATCCCCAGATCGTATTCAAGCGCCTTGTAGATGTTGACCAGCGACGGCGGACATTTTACCCCTTCGCCGACAGAAAAACACAAGCCGTTCGCCTGACCGGCGCCGTGATAGGGATCCTGCCCGAGAATGACCACCTTGACGTCCTCGTACGCCGTGTTCTCAAACGCCGCAAGCATCTTGCTCTTGGGCGGATACACGGTATAACTTCTGTACTGAGCGCGCAGAAAATCGCGAAGCTGACCCATATAATCGCTTTGCCACTGCGGCTCAAGTAATTTATCCCAGCTGTTTTTCAGATCGGACATACTCGCCTCCCGTTTTCAAAATGATAACACCTCTTGAAGCATACTGTCAAGCGCGCGTATTTGCGCGGTGTAATTGACTTTTTTTCGCGTTGGCTTTATACTTTGACTTATGGAATATTTATTTGACACTCACACACATTCGGATTACTCGCACGATGGGATACCCGAACTCGAAGAACTGGTAAAAGCCGCTATTTCAAAAGGACTGAAATACCTCGCGATCACAGACCACTGCGACAAGGATTGCGTTGCCCTGCCCGGATTCGAGTGGGTAAGACAGATAGATCTCGTCTCCCGTAAGGCGGAAATGACCGCGCTCAAGCAAAAATATGCGGGTGAAATTTACATCGCGGATTCTCTCGAATACGGTTATGCGCCCGAAGCGGACGCATTGTATCTGGACGTGCAGAACTCGTATCCGACGGACTATGTGATAAACTCCGTGCACATCGTCGAAGGGATCGACGTCTATTTCAGAGAGTATTTCGACTCCCGCACAAAAGCAGAGGCGTACGGCGCCTATCTTGAAGCCGTGCTCGCAAGCGTTGACGCGCCCTACGCATACGACGCGATCGGACACCTCGGATATATTGCGCGCTGCTCTACCTATCCTGAAAAAAAGCTGTATTACAGCGATTTCCCCGATCTTATCGACGCGATACTCAAAGCGGTGATAAACAAGGGAAAATCTCTTGAGATAAACACAGCTTCAAAAGGCACTAAATGCGACCTCTTTCACGATACGACGATACTCAAAAGGTATAAACAACTCGGCGGAGAACTGATCACTTTCGGCTCCGACGCTCACGAACCGTCAAGGCTTTGCGCAGACTTCGAAGAAGCTGAAGCGGCGGTGCTTTCGTGCGGTTTCAGGTACGCGTTCGTATACTCCGGTCACAAGCCGAGCGCGGTGAAACTCGGCAGCTGAAAAAGCGTTTAATCTACACGGGCAGGAAAATTTTGTCGATTATGATTCAACATCAGAAAGAAGAATTCAAGAATCAGATGCGTGTGCTCCTCGGCGATGATGCCGAAGAGTTTTCCGCTTCTTACGCAGAAGATCCCGTATGTTCCCTGAGAGTCAACACTCTGAAGACAAGCGACGTAAAAGCGCTGTTCCCGGACGTTGATTTCACTCCGGTGAAATGGTGCAAAGACGCATATTATTACCCTTCTTCTTTTGCCGCCGGGAAGACCGCGGCGCACCTTGCCGGAGCATATTACATCCAGGAAGCCAGCGCGACTTTTCCCGTGACGGCGCTAGGGATAGGACGGGGCGACAAAGTGCTCGATCTGTGCGCCGCGCCTGGCGGAAAATCAACTCATATCGCCGCCCTTCTAGACGGAACCGGGCTTCTCGTCTCCAACGAAATCGTACCTTCACGCGCAAGCGTACTTTCACAGAACATCGAGAGATGCGGCGTAAAAAACGCCGTCGTGCTCTGCGAAGATCCCCGCAACCTGGCGAAACGTTTCCCGGGATATTTCGACAAGATCCTGGTAGACGCGGCCTGCTCGGGCGAAGGCATGTTCAGGAAGCATCCGGAAGCCGCCTCGGAGTGGACGGACTCCTCTCCTTCGTCATGCGCGGCAAGGCAGGCGGAGATCCTGTCGTGCGCGTTCGGAATGTTGAAAAAAGGCGGCATCCTGGTCTACAGCACCTGCACTTTCAACGCCGCGGAAAACGAAGAGACTGTCGCGCGCGTGCTTGACGCGTACGACAATATTAAACTGTCTCCTATAAAAACAGACGTGATCAGACCTGTTCTGCACGGCGTAAAAGCCGGCAAGGAGATTTTGGACGGCACGGTGAGAATCATGCCTCATCTTGAAAGAGGCGAAGGTCATTTCTGCGCGCGTTTTGTAAAGACGGACGGCGAAGACGGCTTCGTAAAGCAACTGAAACGCACGAAAAATCAGGCTTTCGAAAGGGCTTTCGGCAAATTCCGCGACAAATATCTGAAAGCGGATTTCAAAGCCGATCTGTTCTTCGGGGACTACGGCTACTGCGCGCCAGAAACGTGTCCCGATCTTTCCGGGCTTAAGGTGCTCCGCGCCGGAATACAGCTGGGGCAACTGATAAAAGACCGTTTTGAACCTTCTCACTCGCTCGCGCTCGCGCTCAGACCGGAAACGGCGGTGAACGTGCTTGCGCTCAGCGAAGGTAGCCGCGAAGTCACCTCATACCTCATGGGCGAGACCCTGCCCTGCGACCTCGAAGGCTGGACGCTGGTCACGGTCGGGTCTCTGCCGCTCGGTTGGGGAAAGGCAAGCGGCGGCGTGCTCAAGAACCGTCTCCCGAAAGGACTCAGGATAAACCGTTGAATCCCGCTCAATTTTTTTGTTAAATTTCCTCAAATTCCGACAAATACATTGACTTAGTTTATGCGCGTGCTTTAAAATAGTAATATATTCTTTTGAGGACGTGTTTATGCAATTACTTGAAGAAGCGATCAGAACCCGCGGCACCGTTTACCCCGGCAACATTCTCAAAGTCGACGGTTTTCTCAACCATCAGATCGACCCCGTCATTCTGCGCGCCATCGGCGAAGAAGTTTTCCGTCTCTATAAAGACGCAGGCGTTACCAAGATCCTGACGATCGAAGCGTCCGGCATCGCCATCGCCGCGATCTGCGCGCAATTTTTCAACGTGCCCATGGTGTTCGCGAAAAAAAGCGCGACTTCCAACATTTCCAAGACGGTTTACAAGACCACGGTCCACTCCTACACTCACAACAGAGACTACGAAGTGCTCGTCAGCAAGGATTACCTGAAATCCGGCGACGTGGTGCTGATCATTGACGATTTTCTTTCCAACGGCGCGGCTCTGACCGGTCTGATAGACCTGGTGAAGCAAGCGGGCGCGACCCTCGCGGGCGCCGCTATCGCGATCGAAAAACGCTTCCAGCCGGGCGGCAACACGCTGCGCGCCCAGGGAGTGCGTATAGAGAGTCTCGCAGTCGTCGAGAGTATGGACGACGGCAAGATCGTGTTCGCGCGCGACTGAGTTTCCGCGCGCTTTTTTATTTCGGAATCCGTTATCTCAAGATAACAAAAATATGGAGGTTTAAACAATGAAGAAAAAAATCACCGTTCTTCTGCTCGTCTTCGTAATGATCGTAGCGAGCCTCGGAACTCTCGCCGCTTTCACCGGTTGTACCGACACCGAAAGCGAGTTCAAAGTGGGCGTTCTGCACATCAATCCCGTTTCGTCCACCTCAGGCTATACCTACGCTCATCAGCAGGGTATCATTGCGGCTCAGAAGGCGCTCGGACTCAAGGATTCTCAGATCGTCATCAAAGACTCTCTGCCCGACGACCAGACCGACCAGATCAATGCGGCAATCGAAGAGCTTATCGCTGAAGGCTGCAACATGATCATCGGCACTTCCTTCGGCTATATGGAAGAGATGCAGGCTTACGCTAAGCTGTACCCCGAGATCATCTTCTCTCACGGCACAGGCTACCTCGACACCTATGGCGAAGGTCAGAACAACAACATGAACAACTACTTCGGCAGGATCTATCAGGTCAGATATCTCGCCGGTCTCGTTGCGGGTCTCACCACCAAGACCAACAACATCGGTTACGTTTCCGCAAGAGGTACCGACACCGCAGAGTGCACCAGCGGCGTCAATGCGTTCGCCCTCGGCGTACAGGCTGTCAATCCCGAAGCGAAAGTTCACGTAATGATCCTGAACAGCTGGTACGATCCGACCAACGAAAAAGGCTTTGCGGACACTCTGATCGAAGACTACAACTGCGACGTCATCACTCAGCACTGCGACACCGAAGGTCCTTCCTCCAGCGCTAAGGAGCACA
>CALWKT010000059.1 GCA_944381335.1 uncultured Christensenellaceae bacterium | reverse complement strand
GCATAAGCGAGCAGACCGTCTAACGCTTCGGGTCTTGAAAAGTCTACGATCACGTCGGCTTTTACGTCAATGTCCTGCGGTTTGTCGAACACGGGCACGGAAAATCTGCTTTTGTCCGCATAAGCGTCTATACCAGCGACGCAGGTCACGTCGTCGAAATTCTGAAGGACTTCAAGCACCTTCATGCCCATCTTTCCGCCAATGCCGCAAATTACGATATTCGTCATGGTTTCTCCTTAGAGGATCGCGAGATCCTTCATGATTTTTTCAAGTTTATCTCTGTTGCCGTCAGTCAGAGTGGTCAGAGGCAGGCGCATGAAAGGCTTGCACATTCCGAGCAGCGCGCATGCCGTCTTGACGGGGATCGGATTGACTTCGAGGAACATTGCGTCGAAGAAGGGCTGATACCTCATCTGCATTTCGAGGGCTTTTGCGTGGTCGCCGTCCAGCCATGCGTGTCTCATCTCAGACATCACTGCGGGGATCGCGTTGGAAGCGACTGAAATGAGTCCGCTTCCGCCCACGGACATAATCGGCACGGCGATGCAATCGTCGCCCGAATACAGATTTATCTGAGATCCGCGGATGCGTCTGGACGTTTCGAGTATCTGAGCGATGTTGCCGCTGGCTTCTTTCACGCCTCTGACGTTTTTGAGAGCGGTCAGCCTTTCAACCGTTTCGGGTTTCATGTTGACGCCCGTTCTGCCGGGAACGTTGTAAGCGACGATGGGAACGTCGATCGCGTCGTTGATCGCCTTGTAGTAAAGGTAAAGCCCGTCCTGAGTGCATTTATTGTAGTAGGGGGTGACCGCGAGAACGCCGTCCGCGCCCATAGCCTGAGCCTGTTTGCTGAGTTCTACTGCGTGGGCGCAATCGTTGCTGCCGGTGCCGACGAATACGGGGATCGCTCCGTTCACCTGTTCGATGACGGACTTCACGACTTTTTCTCTTTCAGCCGCGTTCATTGTCGGCGGCTCGCCGGTCGTGCCGCACACGAAGAGGGCGTCGACGTTGCCTTTCAGCTGACCGTCTACAATTTTTTCGAGAGCGGGGTAATCGACCGCTCCGTCTGCGTCGAACGGCGTGATCATTGCCGTACCGAGACCCTTAAACATAAAATTCACCTCATTATAAATTTCAGATTTTTCCGTTTTCGATCATGTATTCCGCGATCTGGACGGCGTTGGAAGCCGCGCCCTTGCGGATGTTGTCGGCTACGACCCAGAGGTTTACGCCGCTTTCGACGGTATCGTCAATCCTGATCCTGCCCACGAACACTTCGTCGTGACCGGTCGCATCGATGGGCATCGGGTACTTGAGATTTGCAACGTCGTCAACGACCACAAGACCTTTCTGACCCTTGAGCGCTTCGATGACCGCCTCTTTGGTGCAGGGCTTCTCGAATTCGACGTTGACGGACTCGCTGTGGGAGTTGAGAACGGGCACGCGCACGGTGGTGGCGGTGACTTTGATATTCTGATCTCCGAGGATCTTCTTGGTCTCTTTGATCATTTTTTCTTCTTCTTTTGTATAGCCGCTTTCAAGGAAAACGTCGATGTGAGGCAGGCAGTTGTTGACGATCTGGTAGGGGAACTTCTGCGTCTTGTAAGTTCCGCCGTTTGCGAAAGCCTTGATGCCTTCCATAAGATCGTTGTAGCCCGCGACGCCCGCGCCGCTCACTGCCTGGTAGGTGCTGTAAACGATCCTCTTGATGCCGAACTTGTCGTAAAGAGGCTTCAGAGCTACCATAGCCTGAATGGTGGAGCAGTTGGGGTTGGCGATTATACCGTGATGCCAGTCGATGTCCTGAGGATTGACTTCGGGAACAACGAGAGGAACGTCGTCGTACATACGCCACTGGCTGGAGTTGTCGATGACGACCGCGCCGTGCTTTGCGAATACGGGCGCGAACTTTGCGCTGGTGGAACCGCCTGCGGAGAACAGAGCGATGTCTATCTTCTTGTCGAGGACGTTTGCTTCGGTCAGCTCAATGACGGTGTAATCCTTGCCCATAAAGCTGACAGTCTTGCCCGCGCTTTTTGCGGAAGCGTAGAGGTAGTAGTTTTCGACGGGGAGATTTTTCTCCGCCAGAACTTCGAGGAACTTATTGCCGACCATGCCGGTTGCGCCGACGACGGCTACGTTGTACTTTTTCATATTTACTCCTGTTTTGCGGCTTTATGCCGAATATTTTATCGTGATCACGGCGTTTACGGAATAAAAAAACCGTTCGCGCTGAAAGACGGAACGGAAAAGGGAAAACGAAAAAAGGTTTCCGCAAATAGCGCTCCATCGTAAGATGACAGATACGGAACTCTTAACTCCGCATCCAGCCGCAGACCCGTCAAGGAAGGAAAGCGACTTCGGCGGTAAACCCTTTCTGCGGCGTCCCTTGAGACGTTGTTCCGCGTACTGATGAGTACCGCGCCTCTATTGCTTTGAACAATGATAACACAATCGTCGCTTGCTGTAAAGCGTTTTCGGCTTAATTTTGCAAATAGTTGGCGATAATTCTATTGCTCTTTTTATAAAAGTAGTGTAAAATAGTGTGTACGATATTTTTATTATATTCAGGAGTATACAATGTCAAAACTGACGCTGCTTGCCGCGAAGATGACTCTCGGCAAGGATCTCGGACCCGAAAGGGACTACAACGAAAGGGGCA
Organism: uncultured Christensenellaceae bacterium; assembly: GCA_944381335.1. The sequence continues at coordinate 2,195 of CALWKT010000059.1, read as the reverse complement.
GGATACGCAAAGCGTTTTCCGTGTTCGGCTCCAATCTCAAGAATATGCTGGCGATCAATCTGATGCTGGACATATTCGCGCTTCCGTTTATCGTCTTGTTCATCTTTCTTTTGGCGAATTACGAGCAGGATCAGATAGCTCAGGCGGGATACAGCTTCTCAGGCTTTCTGGGCATAGGCTACGGCCTTGTTGACGACACCGTCGCCGGCATCAACATGATTTACGGCATCAGGAGCAAATGTTTCCTGTATTTCTTCACGCCTTGTCTGATGATCTTTTCGATCGGGCTTGCCGGAGCGTATCACTGCATAAGAAACTACTACTGGGGCGCGGAAGTCAAAGTGCTCAAGCACTTCTTCAGAGGAATCAAACTGCATTGGTGGAAATTTCTGATCACCTTCACCTATCTCGGTCTCGTGGGAACCAACGCGGCATGCGCCACGATCGAGCTGATGCGCTGTATGGGGACCGCAGGTTCCGCCGGGGCGGGCATCTGGGTGTGGTGCATAGGTTCGCTTCTGTTTGCGCTTCTGTCAATGCTGTTCGTTTCGGTTTTCCTTCCGACCTGCGTTTCGTTCAGGTTCAACTACGGGCAGTATATCAAGAACAGCCTTATCTCTGCGATAATAATGTTTTTGCCCAATCTGATACTGACCGTGCTTATGGTTGCGCCTATGCTGCTCATCATGGCGGGATTCCTGAAGTATATCGTGTATTTCTTCATGATAACGATCGGGGCGGGGCTTTATATCACGCTCAACGTCGCGTTCGGCAATTTCTGCAACGATCTTCTCGTCAATCAGATGTACGAATACGAGCAGGAGCAGGCGGCAAAGGCGGCGCTCGCACAGAAAAAACAGCAGCAGAAAGAAGCCGCCAGAAACCAGAGAATTAATCCCAAAAAAGGTAAAAGGAAATGAACGGCTACGGCTGTCTCGCCGCGTATTACGACCGTCTTATGACGGATTTCGATTACGACGGCTATCTGAAGCTGCTTGACGCCGAACTGAGCGGAAGCGAGGGAGTGGACCTTTGTTGCGGCAGCGGCAGGATCACGATCGCGCTGGCAAAGAAAGGCTTCAGGATGACTGGAGTCGACGTCAGCCCGGAAATGCTTGGCGAAGCTGTCGTAAACGCCAGAGCGAACGGAGTGAGACCTTTGTTCGTACAGGCTGACGCAACGACGTTCAGACCGGGAAGAGAAGTTGACTTCGCGACCTGCGTCTGCGACGGAGTGAATTACGTAAAGACAAAAGATCTCGCCGTGTTTTTTGCAAACGCGGCTTGCTTTCTCAAAAAGGGAGGCAAATTCGTATTCGACGTCTCGACGGAGTACAAGATAAAAAACATAATCTCCGACAACGTGTTTTTCGAAGATTACGACGATCTGACATATCTGTGGACGAACTCCCGGTTCAGGGGCGGCGTGAATATGGAACTCACTTTCTTCGTCAGAGACGACGACGGAAAGTACGTAAAGCAAACTGAGGAACATACCCAGTACGCTCACACGGTAAAAGACGTGGAAAGCGCGCTCGAAGGGAAGTTTTTTTACAGGGCTTCAGATTTTGAAAACGGAGGAAGACCCGGAGCTAAGACCACGCGTATAGTCTGGGTTTGCGAAAGATTGTAATGGATATATTGTTGAGATCTATGCTTTTCGGAGGAAAAGCGATCGTCACCGCGATAGACTGTACGGAGACTGCCGAGACCGCCCGCCGTATACACGAAACGTCCGAAAGCGCGACCGTCGCAATGAGCAAAGTGCTGGCGATGGGCGTGTTCATGAGCGCGGGATTCAAAGGACTGAAACACAAGCTCACGTTGATAATAGACGGAGGCGGCGCCGGCGGCAACGTCATCGTCTGCGGAGATTGCGGCTCCAAGGTGCGCTGCCGTATGGATAATCCCGGATGTTTTGCCGGCGAGAAAGCGCACCCGGTCAGCGAAGTGATCGGCAGCAGAGGAAGGCTCACAGTGATAAAGGATTTCGGTCTGAAAGAGCCTTACAACGGCACCGTCGGGCTGGTAAACGGCACGGTGGACGCTGATTTTGCGTATTATTTTACCGTCTCGGAGCAACTCCCGAGCGCGATCGCAACGGGCGTAAAACTTAACGGTGACGGAAGCGTTAAGGCTGCGGGCGCGGTGATAGTCCAGCCGATGCCCGGTTGTCCTCCCGAGATAACCGAAAC
>CALWKT010000058.1 GCA_944381335.1 uncultured Christensenellaceae bacterium | reverse complement strand
CCGCAGACGAGAAGAAGAGGACATTCGACGTAACGCGCATAAGTCTGGCTTGCGCATCCGGCGAACCATCTTTCGCGTTCGTCCGTCATCTGTAAAGGTTCCGCCTGCTCGTCAAAACGGAAGAGTTCTTCGTATTCTCTCCATCCGGCGTTGTTTATTGCGACCGCAGCGTTCACGCGCTTGTCCATCGCTGCCGCTTGCCACATCATGTCCGCGCCTTCGCGCGCGCCGATAAGAATTATCTTGCAGTTTTTGGAAAGCGTCTTCACAAAGGTGATGACTCTGCGGGTCACGGTGGTCCAAAGATACTGACAGCTGTCTTTAGCCGTGGGTTCGGCGACTGACAGATGGGTTTTGCAGTGGGCGTTTTCTCCGTATTTCAGAGACTCGGGATAACGCGAGCGCTTTTCAGAATCGGTATTTGTAGCGTCGTAATCGAAGCGCACAAATCCGAAGCCTTTCGCGATGAAAGCACTGACGAAATTTTCCGGCGCCGGATAGCCGTTGCCGTCGCTTATGTAGATTATTATCTTCGGAGAAGACGAAGTGGGATAGCTGCCGCTGACAAATATGCGCGGCGCAACGTCGCCGAATTTATCCGCGTTGAAAAACGCTTCAAAGGATATATTGCCGTTTTGTTTGCGGAAGTCGGTGAACGAGATCTGAAGCGGGTCCGCTTCAGGGTCGTAGTCCTGCCAAATCTGCAACGGAGTCAGAATCGTATTTTCCATATGAAAATATTATAGTATACGCGGGGCAAAAATGCAAGCTATTGCGGCTGACGATTATAAAACGCGAAATATCGCGCGAAAGCGTCATATTCACGCGGAATAATGAGTAATATAGCATTAAACGGAGGTGCATATGGCGGATTACGACGATTACAGGATCGCTGACGACGATCAGGTCAGGGCAATGAATGCCGGATATGTCTGCAAAGGAGAGAAGACCGCGCAGATAGATCTGCCCGTATATCTCACGGACGAGGCGCGCAAAGCGGCAAGGCTGTGTTCGGACGCGGCTCACGGATGCGAATATCTGCTCGATTACGCCACGACAAGCCCTGAAAAACGCCTTCTCGGCTACGCGGCGGGCACAATGAAGGGGATAAGTTCTCTGATGGGCGGAGGAGAAGGAAAAGAGAGCGCGGAGAAATTCGGAGCGCTCGGAGTAAGGCGCGCGATGGTGCGGACCTTTTTGCTGTGCAACGAAGCCGCCATCACGATATGCGGCATTGCCGAGGCGTCCGCGGGAGAAAAAAACGTGCTGTCTGCCGCACGTGCGGCGCTTTGTTCGGCGCAGAGCGTAATGGCGTTGTATTTAATGCAAATTTAGGTGCCCGTGAAGGTTATAAACGTTTTTATCTAAAAAGAACGGCTCCCTTTTCAAACAGGGGAGCCTTGTTTTTTTGCGGCTGAAAACCGCTTTCCCGGTCTGATACGGGCGAGGAAGATTATTTCACTTCGTCGTGCTTTGCGCCCTTTTCGATGGCGTTGATGCGTCCGGGATTGAACTTGTTGTAAATCAGATACACAATAGTCCAGATACCGGCGATACCTACGATCGCGTAAAGTATGCGAGCGCCGACGTAAGCTTCGGACGTGAATATCCAGTTGATGAAGTTGAAATTGAAAATTCCCACGCTCAACCAGTTAAGCGCGCCGACTACGAGCAGCAATAATGCGATTATCGTTATCATGTGACCCTCCTTTTCGATGTTTTGGCTTTCGCCTTAAAGGTAGTTTGCATATTGGAGGGGAAAATATCCGCAAAAAAAAGATTGAATTGTCTCGCGTTTTAGTTTATAATTTTTATATGTCGCAAAACATGCCGTGAAGAAAACGCGGAAAACAAATGCAAAACAGCGTTGAAAAAAGCGGATTCCTGCGGTAAGAGCGACAACAAGTTCAGGGAAAGGCATATGGCAAGCAGAGGAAAGAAAAAAACTCAGGCAAGGGGCGCTCAGCCCGCTCAGGTTCAGGCGGTCAAAGAAAAAAAAGATAATCGCTGGGCATACGTTCTGACGGTGCTGGCGGTTTTGCTGGTTGTGCTGATTTTCATAAATTCTTTTACGGTCAGGGCAAACATAGAGTACACGGACGAGAGCGGCAACAATCTGCTAGAAGGCATAGATTCTTCACAGCTCACGTTTGAAAAGAGCGCGCTGACAGTTCTGTTCGCGCCGGTGGACGGCTATGACGGAGCGGTGGATTTCACGCTGGAAAATCTGCCATTGTCCAAGGACAGCGAGATCGTGCAGGATATAGCGAAAGAACTCGTTTCTTCTTATCCTGCCGAAAAGCTTGCGCTACTCGATCAGGCGTACGTGACGATTTACGTGACCGAAGTCGTATATCTTGCGGCGACGCTGGCGTTTGCGGCGTTCACCGCGGTCGTTGCGTTGCGCAGAAAGAAAGGTGACGACGTACTCGCGCTTGTCGGCGTCGGAATCATGACGGTTTTGTCCGTCGCCAGACTCGTGCTGGCGCTTGTCATGTGTATGAGCAGTACGAAAGAGTTTGTGATCACTGCGGCTGGGGCTCCGTGGTTGTCGCTCGTAGCAACGGTTGCGTGCACGGTGCTGATCGCCGTTTTCGTATATGCAAGGATCAAAGGGGAAAGGGCGAAAGCCGCGGAGAAAGTAAAATGAAATGCAGATCGTGTGGAAAAGAGATAGAAGAAGGCAGCGAGTTCTGCCGGTATTGCGGAGCTTCACAGAAAAAAAAGCGCAAACCGACCTGGAGCGAAAGGAAAAAGGAACGGGAACGCGAAACCGCAGAGATAATCAAGAAATCCCATCTTACCGAACAGGATATCCTTCTTGCTGTCCCGACGGGTACAGAAGGGCTTACGGTCAGAGCGCTCGGGAAGACTCACGCCCAGTTTGTCAGGTGCGCGCTTCTTGCGGCGCTTTACGCTGTCGTTACGGCGGCTGCGCTGGCGGGGCTGGTGCTCATGATGAGGTTTGCTTCAGACGGGCTTTCCAGGACTTTGCGGGCGGTGATATGCTTTGCGTTATTGCTGGTACTTGCCGGTTTCGGCGCCGCGTTTGCGGACAGGTTTTACAGCGCCGGGGTATTCAGGAAGATGGACAAGAGCAACAGGGCGGTCAAAAAGGTCAGCTACGGTAAGGCTCCTTACGTTACGGACGGGGGTGAGCTGTATCAGATAATCTGCGACGCGAAATGCATCGCGTGCGGCGCGGCTACGCATATCGAGGAGTTCGACGGCAAACTGTACGTCGTCTGCGATTACGACAGGACGCATCTGTGCGTGTTGTCGACCGAGGAGATATTCTCCGTTCTTCTCGGGAAGGGAGAATGTGCGGGTGAAGCAGGCTCCGAGGCGCAGGAAAACGCGGCAGACGCCGGCGTTTGCGGGGAAACGGTAACGTCAGAGAGCAATTCCGGAGAAACGGTAACGTCTGAGAGCGGTTCGGAAGAAAAAAGCGAAGACGGAGAAAAGGCAGACTGAGCGGCTACGATCCGCTGAAAGGCGGGTCTTTTTGCGCGGGATATTTTATCCGATTGAAAGGAAAGCCTTTACATTTGCAGAGTAAGGCGTGAGAGGTGATATTACGGTAAAAGTCGTTGCGGCGCTGATAGCCGAAAACGGAAAATTCATGATATGTCGTCGCCCTGAAGGAAAGGCGAGGGCGTTGCTGTGGGAATTTGTCGGCGGAAAGGTCGAAAAGGGAGAGACAGAGGAAGAGGCGCTGATCAGAGAGTGCAGAGAGGAACTGGGAACGGAAATTCGCGTCGGAGATGAATTTGCGAGAGTGAATTACGATTATCCGGATATAAGCGTTGAGCTTGTCGTCTATGAGGCGAAGATAACGGGCGGGTCTCCGACTGCGCTCGAACACAGCGAGATCAGGTGGATAACGCCCGGGGAGATCGGAGATTACGGGTTTTGTCCCGCAGACGCCGACGTCCTTGAAAAGATACGGCATACGGGGATCTGAAACGTTTACATTGAAAGCAAAATAAGCGTAGCGCGGGGGAAATACCTCTGAAAACGTGTAAATAATGAAGAACTTATTCTGCGGTATTTACAGCTTGCGCCAGGTAGTGTATAATTAATCTGGCGGCTCGGAAACGGGGAACCGAAGAGGGAGAAATTATGCAGATCGTAAACAAGGCAGTCGGGGTTGTCAAAGACTTCTTCTGGCATTGGAACAAGCCGGCGGAAGGCAACTACGTCGGAAACAAGGAGATCATCGCTTATTCGGTAGGCGGGATGGGCGTACAGTTCGTCACGGCGATATCTTCGCAGATATTGCTTCAGGCAAACTGTCTTCTGATCGGTTCGGTTTACGGGCTCAAACCCACAGACCTCGCATTATTGCTGATGATCAACACGATCATCTCTATAGTCATCCAGCCGTTCAAAAGCTGGCTGATAGACAACACGCCCGGAAAGCAGGGAAAGGCGAGACCGTGGATACTGTGGCTGGGGCCGCCTTGCGCGATACTGATGTCGCTGACCGCGTTCATACCGTTGTCGTGGCCGAAGCAGACGATATTGGTATGCGTGGGCGTACTTTACATACTGATGAACTTTATTTATCAGTTCTATCTGGGTATGTACACACAGCTTGTCCAGCTGGAAACGCCCAATACCAACGAGCGTGCGAAGATAATTTCGATAAGCTCCATCATATACAGTCTTGCGCCCACGATAACCGGCGCGGCATTCCCGCTCATCGCGACGTTTTTCGACCTGGGTCAGGTCGACCAGAATTTCTATAAAGTGATCTTCCCGGTATTTTCTTTCCTTGGTTGCGGCCTCGGTATGTTCGCTTATTTCGGCACGAAAGAGCGCATCATCATGCCGCGCAGACAGGTACACAAGGTCAAGTTTACAGAGGGTTTCGTAAAGATCTGCAAGAACAGGTATTTCTGGATCAACAACATTTCTACCTGGTTCACGTTCGCAAGAACTGCGATAACGGGCAGTATGATGTGGGCGTACGTCTATATGTTGCAGAACGGCGGGATACAGGCGATCGCCAGCCTTGTCATCGGCACCGCGTCCCTTGTCGGTATGGTGATGGGTCCGTTCATGATAAAGGCGATGGGCAAACGCAACACGGTGTTGCTGACAGACGTCGTGTTTGCCTTTTCGATGGTACCTCTGATATTCTATAATGATAACTTCTATATGTATGCGGCGATGTGTTACATTGCGTTCTGGGCGACTTCGGTCCAGATAATCACGACGCCTGCAATGAGCGCGGACGCGCTGGATTATCAGCAGTGGAAGACGGGAGACAGACTTGAAGGCTTTTCTCAGAACTTTGCGATAATAAACTCTCTCATAGCTATCGGCACGAATTACGTGCTCCCGTTCATTTACGAATATTACGGACTGATCAACGACTACGACGTGCTGTACGACGCTTCCGTACGCACTCCGTTGCTTTCTGCGATGGCGGTGCTTGCGGTCGTGGGCGGATTCCTGCACGCGGTGCCGTTCATATTCTGGAACATGTCTGAAAAGGATCAGGAGAGAATGATAGAAGACCTCAAGCGTCGCGCACACGAACAGAACGTGCTTGACGGCTGTGCGGATGCGAGCGTACTTTCGAGCAACGAGCATCTGAACGACGAAGAATTGTTCGAAGGCGCGGATAGCGTCAAAGAGGAGACGGGAATTTCCGACGAACAAAGCGGCAGCGGGGAGGAGACGAAATGAAAAGGATAAAGATAACGGCTGCGATAGCGGTCCTTATAATAGCGATGGCGGCGTTCGCGCTCACCGGTTGCAGTCAGAAACTGACGGTTGAAGAAGGCAGAGAAGCCCTTGTCGAAGGCATAACCAACGCAAGAGAAAGCGACGTATATTACGTCAAGTACAGGATAAACGATCTGAATTCGGAAGAAAGCTCCGAAGAAGGCAAATACGTTCAGTACAGCCTGAACGTTCAGGGCGACGTCGCGAAGTTCACCGTGGCGAACGGGACGTTGCTCAAAACGACTTACAACGATACTTATTACGGCAAGAGTATTAAGGCGGGCGTGGATTCGAAAAAGGCGAACGAAAGCGATTATGTGACCGGCAAGCTGTCCTGGAAGGACGACGCGTGGGAAGTCACCGCGTGCACAGTGGACGAATTTCTCGCCGACGCGAAGATCGCGCCGTACAATCTGTACAGCGTGACGGGCATGCTCTACGGCCTTACAGCCGACGAACTGAAGATATCCTCTGTCAGCCGCACAGGAAAAGTCACCTATATCACCGCCAAGGTCGAAAAGGAAGGCAATCCGCTTTCGAAATACGGCGAACTCGAAATCAGACTTATATACGATAAGATAGCTTATATAGAAGATAAGGCTGAAACGATCAACATCAACATATCTTACGGGGGACCGATAATAAGCGTCCCCGCGTGGACTTATCTCAACGAGTAAAGGAGAGTAACAGATGAAAGAAATCATTCCCAGACCGCAATCGTACATCCCCGCAAAGACAGGCGGCACGTTTGATTTGACGCGCATAGACGCGCTGGATATCGACGCTAAATTTTCGCTTACCGCGCCCGTGATAACGGAAATTCTTGAAAAAGTATTGGGAAAGAAACCGGGCAAAGAGGGCGAAAACGTGCTGAAGATCGGTTTTGCGACAGAACTGTCTCCGCAGAGTTACCGCATCGAAGTCGACGAAAAAGGGATCGTGATCTTTGCCGGAGACGCGGCGGGGGCTTTGTATGCGGTGCAGACGTTGAGAGTGGGTACGATGATGGGCACTCCGCGTCAGGATCTGAACATACCGTGCGGCAAGGTCAACGATTATCCGCGCTACGTCTGGAGAGGACTGCTCCTTGACGAAGCAAGACATTTCTTCGGAGAAGAAGAGGTCAAAAAACTTCTGGATGTGATGAGCATGCACAAGCTCAACGTCCTGCACTGGCACCTTACCGACGACCAGGGCTGGAGAATAGAGATCAAAAAGTATCCCCTTCTGACAGAGGTAGGCTCGAGCCGCGAAAAATCCCAGATACACGGCTGGACGTCGACGGACGTGGACGACGTGCCGGTCAGAGGCTTTTACACTCAGGAAAAGATAAAAGAGATCGTCGCGTATGCGGCGGAAAGAGGAATTTCTATCATTCCCGAAATCGACATGCCCGCGCATCTTGCGGCGGCAATGGCGGCATATCCGTGGCTCGGGTGCAGAGAACTCAAAAGAGAACCTCATTATTATTTCGGAAGCAGGATACCTCTGTCGCAGGGAATAAAGGACTGGAACAGAAGCGCATGCATAGGCAAGCCTTCAACTCTCGAATTCATCAAGGGAGTCATAGACGAAGTGTGCGAGCTTTTCCCCGCGCCGTATTTCCATATCGGCGGCGACGAGGCGCCCAAGGACGAATGGAAGACGTGTCCCGCCTGCCGGGAACTCATGCGTTCGCTCGGGCTTAAGAACGAAAAGCAGCTTCAGGGCTGGTTTACCAACGAAGTGGCTAAATACGTGCGCGAAAAGGGCAGAAGGCTTATCGGCTGGAACGAGATCCTCGAGGGCGACAACATTGAAAAGGAAGTCGTTGTCCAGTACTGGACCCCGCAGAAGGACTGCCGCGTCATAAAGCATCTGAAGAAGGGCGGAAACGTCGTGATAAGCAAGCACAAATACTTCTATTTCGATATGCCGTACGCGCAGTATCCGCTCAGGAACACTTATATGTTCAATCCTTATTTCGAGGGATTCATGCCGATGTACGACAGCAAGGTCAAAGGCATCGAAGGCGCTCTGTGGACTGAATGGATTGCCACTCCTTCAAAGCTTGAATTCCAGCTGTTCCCGCGTATGGAAGCGCTTGCCGAGGTCTCGTGGTACGGCGGACCCAAGAACTGGAAGAAATTCCAGCAGAGGGTGAAGGATTACGTTCCGCTTCTCGACATGTACGGGGTCAATTACGCAAAAGAGGAGATCTACCGCCCTACCAACCCATTCAAGAGAGTCAGGACGGTGCGCACCTGGTACGGCGGCAACGAAAACGTCGAGTACGAGAAGAACGACAACAAAAACTGACGACTTTCTTTTCCCGCAAGGGAAAGCAGGATACAAAAAGCCGTTTAAAGTGTATTATCGGACGCGCGGTAAACTTGCGCGTCTTTTTATATATTGAAATCCCGTTTTGCGTGTGGTATAATTAATTCAGTAAACAAAAGGGGCATCTTATGAAAAAAATCGTGATAATCGGCGCCGGAGTGGTCGGTTGTTCCGTTGCCAGAGAACTCAGCCGGTATAAAGCTGAAATTACAGTTCTCGAACGTGAAAACGACGTCGCCTGCGGCACAACAAAAGCAAATTCCGGCGTAGTCCACGGCGGTTTTGACGCAAAACCCGGCACAAAAAAAGCTTACTATAACGTGCGCGGCAACGCGATGTTCGACAAGCTTTCAAAAGAGCTGGATTTCCCGTTCAGGCGTAACGGCGCGTACGTCCTGTGTTTCGACGACACCAAGTGGGACGGGCTGAAAAAGCTGTATGACCAGGGTGTTGAGAACGGGGTCAGGGATATCAGGGTGGTCACCGGCGACGAGGTGAGAGACCGCGAGCCGTACGTGTCCGGAGAAGTCAAGGGCGCGTTGTGGTGCCCTTCGTCCGGCATAGTAAGCCCTTACGAAATGACGATAGCGTATGCGGAAAACGCCGCAGCGAACGGCGTGGAATTCGTTTTCGAAAAGAAAGTCGCGCGTCTTGAAAAATCAGGCGGCGGTATGAAAGTGATCTGTTGCGACGGCGACGTTTACGAAGCCGACGTCGTAGTCAACGCCGCAGGGCTTTACAGCGACGAACTCAACAACGGCGTTTCGGAAAAGAAATATAAAATAGTGCCCAGAAAGGGCGAATATATGCTGCTGGACAAGACGTCCGGCTATCTCACGTCCACGACGTTGTTCCAGCTTCCGACCGCAATGGGCAAGGGCATCCTCGTCGTGCCCAGCGTGCACGGCAATATCCTGCTGGGTCCGACGGCTGTCGACATTGAGGACAAGGACTGCAAGGACACGACGTACGACGGGCTTGCGGAGGCTTTCGACAAAGCCAGGATAACAATGCCGTCGCTGACGAAAAAGACGGTCATCACTCAGTTTACCGGACTGCGCGCGCATGCGGACGCCGGCGATTTCGTGATCGGTTTCGAGGGAGACCTTCCGCTTTACAATCTTGTGGGAATAGAAAGCCCCGGGCTTACGGCGGCGCCGGCGATCGCGGTTGACGCTTCTGAAGAAATATCCGATTATCTGGGACTCAAGTTCAACGACAAATTCGATCCAATAAGAAAGGGGATCCCCTGTTTCGCCACGATGACGGAAAAAGAGAGAGCGGAGATAATAAAGAAAAATCCGCTTTACGGCAGGATAGTCTGCCGTTGCGAAGTCGTCACAGAAGGCGAGATAGTGGACAGCATAAACCGTCCCGTCGGCGCGAAAGACCTGGACGGCGTAAAGAGGCGTACCCGCGCAGGCATGGGCAGATGTCAGAGCGGCTTCTGTTCCGAAAGGGTCATGGAGATCATCGCGAGAGAGCGCGGCATTGACATGACGGAGGTCACCAAGAGCGGCAAGGGCTCAGAGATCATAGTCGGGAGGGTCGAGTGATGAAAAAGAATCTGATAATAATCGGCGGCGGTCCCGCAGGACTTGCGGCGGCAAAGAGCGCGTACGACGCCGGAGAAAGAGACATCCTGATACTTGAAAGAGAGGACAAACTGGGCGGCATACTCAACCAGTGCATACACAACGGATTCGGTCTGCATACGTTCAAAGAAGAACTGACGGGTCCGGAATACGCGGCGAGATATATCGACGAAGTTCTGGCAAGGAAGATCGAGTACAAGCCGGGGACCACGGTCCTCAGTATTGACGGCAACAAGAGAGTCACCTGCGCAAGCGAAGCGGACGGCTTGCAGGTCTACGAAGCGAAGGCGATAATCCTCGCCTGCGGTTGCAGGGAAAGACCCAGGGGCGCGATCAACATCGCGGGCTGCCGCGCGGCGGGCATATTCAGCGCGGGCACCGCGCAGAAGCTGATAAACATCGACGGCTATATGCCGGGCAAAGAGGTCGTTATCCTCGGCAGCGGCGACATAGGGCTCATCATGGCGCGCCGCATGACCTTCCAGGGCGCGAAAGTCAAGGCGGTCGTAGAGCTGATGCCCTATTCTTCAGGTCTAAACAGAAATATCGTGCAATGTCTGAACGACTTTGACATACCGCTGATGTTCTCGCATACGGTGGTCGAGATAAAGGGAAAGGGCAGAGTTTCGTCGGTGGTCATAGCGGCGGTCGACGAAAAGCTGAACCCGGTCAAGGGTACGGAGCAGGAGATAAAGTGCGACACACTTCTTCTCAGTGTAGGGCTTCTTCCCGAAAACGAACTGTCGAAAATGGCTGACGTTGCGCTCAGCCCGGTCACGGGCGGCGCGATCGTCGACGACGACATGATGACTGAAACGGACGGCATATTCGCCTGCGGCAACGTGCTTCACGTGCACGACCTCGTAGACTTCGTAAGCGAGGAAAGCGAGTGGGCGGGAGCGCGCGCGGCGGCGTATATCGCGGGCAAAAAGACGACGGGCGACAAGGTAGCGGTTGAGGCGAAGGACGGCGTCAGATACGTCGTGCCGCAATACGTGAACAGAGAGGGCGACGGTTCGCTCAAACTCAAAATGCGCGTCGGCAACGTATTCAGGAACGTAAGACTTTGCGTGGTATGCGACGGCGAAGAGGTATACGCAAAGAGGAAAATGATAGTCACTCCCGGCGAGATGGAAACCGTGACTTTGGACGAAAAACAAACACGGGCGCTAAAAAATTGTAAACAGGCAGTCGTTTGCCTGAAGGCGGTGAAATGATGAAAGAGATGATTTGCATATGCTGCCCGATGGGGTGCAGACTTACGGTGGACGACAGCGACCCGGGCAACATAAAGGTCAGCGGCAACACTTGCCCCAGAGGTGAAAAGTACGGCAAAGACGAGATGATCTGTCCCAAGAGAATGGTGACTTCGGTCATAAGGGTAGAAGGCGGAGACGTCGCGATGGTCAGCGTAAAGACCAAAGAGGCGATAGACAAGTCCAGGATATTCGACGCGCTCGGAGCGCTCAAGGGCATGACGGTCAAGGCTCCCGTAAAGATAGGAGACGTCGTTCTTGAAAACGTGCTGGGCACCGGCGTTGACTTTATCGCCACGAAAAACGTCGCGAAGAAGTGACGCCGCAAGATAAGAGGTGAGATTATGGCAAAATACGTGATGTCGATAGACCAGGGCACGACCAGCTCAAGAGCTATCGTTTTCGACAAAAAAGGCAACATCATTGCAAAAGCGCAGCAGGAATTCACTCAGATATATCCTCACGAAGGCTGGGTGGAACACGACCCCGAGGAGATCGTCGCCGGCGTATTCTCCACAGTCAGGGCGGTGCTTGAAAAGGTGGGAGTCGAAAATATCGACTGCATAGGGATAACCAATCAGCGGGAGACTGTAGTCGTCTGGGATAAAATCACGGGGAAACCTGTGTATAACGCGATCGTGTGGCAATGCAGGCGTACGGCGGATTACTGCGACAAACTCAAGGAAGCGGGGCTTGAAAAGCTGATCTACGCCAAGACCGGGCTTCAGATCGACGCCTATTTCAGCGCGACCAAGATAAGATGGATCCTCAACAACGTCGCGGGCGCGAAAGAACGCGCGCAGAAAGGGGAACTTCTTTTCGGCACGATGGACACCTACGTGATGTGGCGTTTGTCAGAAGGGAAGATATTCGCCACGGACTATACCAACGCGAGCAGGACCATGCTTTTCAATATCCACGATATGAAGTGGGACGACGATCTGACTGAGCTTTTCGACATACCCACGGGGATGTTCCCGGATGTGTATCCGTCCGGGCACGCGTTCGGCGTCACTTCAGTCGCCGTCACCGGCAGGGAGATCCCGATATGCGGCGACGCGGGGGATCAGCAAGCGGCGCTTTACGGACACCTGTGCACGAAAAAGGGAAGCATAAAGAATACGTATGGCACGGGCTGTTTCGTGCTTATGAACACCGGCGACGAGCCGATAGAATCCAGACGCGGACTGGTGACGACCGTCGCCGCGAGCAGAGACGGGCAGAAGCCGCAGTACGTGCTCGAAGGCAGCGTGTTCGTCGGAGGCGCGGTGATACAGTGGCTGAGAGACGAACTGAAGCTGATAAATTCTTCGCCCGAGACCGAGGAGATAGCGCTGAGCGTAAAGGACACGGGCGGAGTTTACATAGTGCCCGCTTTCGTCGGGCTGGGCGCTCCGCACTGGGATCCGAGGGCGAGAGGACTGATCACCGGGATAACGCGCGGCACGTCCAGGGCGCATATAGTGCGCGCGGCGCTTGAATCGATAGCCTACCAGGTCGTTGACGTGATGCACGCTATGCAGAGCGACGTCGGGTGCAGGATAGAAGCGCTCAGCGTGGACGGAGGGGCGTGCGCCAACAATTTCCTGATGCAATTCCAGGCTGACATCCTTGACTGCAAGGTCGTGAGACCCAAGATAATAGAGACGACGGCGCTGGGCGTCGCATATCTCGCCGGGCTTTGCACCGGTTACTGGCAGAACGAGGACGAGATCAGGGAAAACGTGGGGGTCGAGCGCGTTTTCGAACCCAAAATGTCCAAGAAAAAGAGGACCGATCTTCTGATGGGCTGGGCGGACAGCATAGCGAGGACCAAGTTCCGTTGACGTTTTGCCGCCCTGCGTACGCGGACAATCGAAAATTTTAATTGCCATTATCGTAAAATAGTGGTACAATCAACGCGTACGCCTCAAGGAGAGTTTTTTGGAAAACAAAACATATCTGACCAAAATGGAAAAATCGGGGTACGGGCTCGCCGCTCTCGGGCAGGGAGCCATGTACGCGATGATGACTTCGTGGCTGAGCAGGTTCTATACCGACGTGCTCGGTCTGGAGCTTCTTTTCGTTATGGGTCTGATGTGGGTCGCAAGGCTTGTTTTCGCGATAGGCGATCCGCTTATGGGCGTGCTGGTGGACAACACCCGTTCCAGGTTCGGCAAGATGAGGCAGTATCTGCTTTTCGCGCCGTTCATAGTTTCGCTTCTCAGCGTTTTCCTTTTTATAGATTTCGGGCTGGACATGACCGGCAAGATGATCTACGCTTCGATCACGTATATGGTCTGGGGCGTGGCGTACGCAGTCTGCGACGTGCCGTTCTGGGGGCTTCCTTACGCAATGACCCCCAACGTAGAGGAGAGGGATAAATTCCTGTCCTTCGCCCGTACGCTGAACAGCATAGGCGGCGCGCTTCCGGTCGCGATAGTCGCGCTCCTGATCGGGGACAATTTGCTCGGTCTGAGAAAAGGACTGATGGTGGGCGCGATACTGTTCTCAGCGATAGCGATCGTACCGTTTTCAATGACGTTCTTTTTCACAAGGGAAAGGATCGAACCTCAGAAGGAAAAACTTTCAGTAAAGCAATCTTTTCAGGTGATAGGCAAGTGCAAACCGCTGGTGCTGGTGATGCTTTTCGGTCTGCTCAGCTTCGGAAGATATATGATCCAGGCTTCGTATACCTATGCGGCGGACTACGTTTTCACTTATTACGAAACTGCCAATGCGTTCACCGCTTTCGTCTACGATATGAGGCAGATCCTCGGCGCGGCGCTGATCGGGATAGGTATGTTCCCGTCAATGATCATAATGCCCAAACTTCTGAAAAAATACAACACCCGCGTGATAGCTCTCGGCGCCGGAGTGTTTTCGGGCGCAGTTCTCGGGCTTTTCTTCCTTATAGGCATAGTCACGCAGTACAATTACTACATTGCTCTCCCGTTCTTCTTCCTGAGCGGACTTCCTCTCGGGATCTACAACGTGATAACCTTCTCGATGGTGGGAGAGTGCATAGACTATCTCCAGTATAAGCTAGACATACGCGCGGAAGGGCTGGCTTCTTCCTGCATATCTTTCGTCGGCAAACTCAGCGCGGCGTTCAGCGCGGGCGCGATACCGCTTGTGCTCGAGATCGCGGATTACGTCCAGCCGGTCACGGAAAACGGTGTCACCGTGATCCAACAGCAGACCCAGGGCGCTCGCACCGCGATATTCATGCTACTCACCCTGATCCCGGCGGTCAGCCTTTTCGTCTCGACTCTGCCCCTTCTTGCATACGACCTTGTCGGCAGAAAAAAGAGGGCGATAGAAGAGGCGCTGAAGAAGAAACAGGTCATAAAAGAAGATTGACATTTTCAGATAAACGCAAATACTTGCGCAGGGTATTAAAAAAGACGCTTTTGCAGCGTCTTTTCTTTTTTTTGTTGAGCTTTTCAGACCTGAAAGCCGCCTTTGATATGGTTGGTCAGCGACTGAAGCAGATAATTTGCCTTGGGCGTGCCTATGTCCTGGAGATTGTCGCATATAGTCTCGACAAGTCCGGAGATAAGGAAGCATACCGAGTATTCAAACATAGTCCTGTCGCGGTAGCGGTATGAATTTTCCTGCAGTATCTTGTTTTCGAGCAGTCCTTTCAGCTTTCTGCGGAAATCGGAATGGAAATTGTTCTGAAGCAGATTGATGTAAAGGTCGAGGTCCTTTTGCAGAAAATCGAATACGTGTTTAAGAAAAGGCTCCGGATTTGTCAGTATCGTTGCGAAATCAAACTTGTCCAGCACGCTCGTTATGTTGGCAATAATGTCGTTGTGGACCTGTTCGATAACGTCTGTCGCGTCGTAGTAATGCAGATAAAAAGTGCTGCGGCTGACGTCCGCGAGAGAGCATATCTCCTTTATTGAAAGCTTGCTGATCGGCACCGTATTCAGAAGCTGAACGGTCGCGGTGATTATAGCCCTTTGCGTCTTTCTTATTCTTCTGTCCTTTGGCATAAAAGACTCCTTGTTAAAAAATTGACAAAAAGCGTTGTTTTGTACGGTAGTGAGCAATAAACCGAGTTTTATATGCGTAAAATATTACGCCGTATGCGCATTTTTGTTCTATAATTATTATAGATTAAAAATTTACACTTGTCTATTATTTGACATATATTTAGGAGGCAATATGATTCATATCGTAACTGACGCAACGACCGACTTCCCCAAACAGTTTTACGAAAAGGATTTCACCGTTCTTCCGATGGGCTTTATGCTCGACGACGA
Organism: uncultured Christensenellaceae bacterium; assembly: GCA_944381335.1. The sequence goes on along the minus strand of CALWKT010000058.1, from coordinate 7,333 downwards.
AGACTTTGACGGAGAGACCAAAAACCTTTCTGCAAAAGAATTCTACGACTTTATGCGCGCCGGGAGAAAGACGAATACGCGTATGGTTGACGAGGCGACGATTTTAAAGTACGTCGAGCCTCTCCTGAAAGAAGGAAAAGACGTGCTTTACGTTGTATTCTCGTCCGGACTTTCCGGTACGTACGACAACGCGGTGCGCGTTTTCAAAGAACTCCATGAAAAATATCCGTCCTGCAAACTCGCGGCGGTGGACAGCTACAACGCGAGCATGGGCGAAGGTCTGCTCGTATGGTACACGCTGAAGAAGAGGGCAGAAGGCGCTTCGTTTGAAGAACTTTGCAAGTACGTTGAAGAAACTCAGACGCACCTGTGCTCCTATTTCACGGTGGACGATCTCAAGCATCTGGCAAGATTGGGCAGAGTTACCAAGACTGCGGCGTTCATCGGTTCTCTCGCCAACATCAAGCCCGTGCTTTTCGTCAATTCCAAAGGCAAACTCATCCCGATCGGCAAGGTCGTTTCCCGCAAAAAGTCGCTCAAGGCGCTTGTCGACAAGATGGAAGAAAAGATGCTTCCGGCAAGCGAGCAGAAAAAGATATTCATAGGTCACGGCGATTGCTACGAAGACGCGGTTTACGTCAAGAACGAAATTGAAAAGAGATTCGGTCTTGACTGTATGGTCATTGACTACATCGGACCGGTCATCGGCGCTCACGCAGGAGCAGGCGTCGTTGCGCTGTTCTTCCTCGGAAGCGACAAAGTGGAAAAGAACGACACTTCGACAGACTGAAAATAGACGGTTTTTGCCCCCGTTTTCAATCAAACGGGGGCTTTTTGTATATTTTTAAACGCTTGAACGAAAAAACGCTTGAAATATAAAAGCATTTAAGGCACAATTATAACAAGATAAGAACAAGGGGATAAAGTTATGTATGATTACAGCTCAAAGGTCATAGACCTCAACAAGGCGCTTTCACTTGTCAAGGACGGGTGCAATATAGTCACCGGTCTGGGCGCGGCGGAGGCATACGCTTTTCTCAGTTCGCTCCATACGATAGCGGACAAAGTCAGAAACGTCAAGGTCACGACCTGCCTGTCCGTCAGCGAATACGAATATACCAAGGCAGAGTATTCGGATTCGTTTAAAATAGAGAGCTGGTTTTATTCTGCAAAACAGCGCAAGGATCATGCTCAGGGCAATCTTGCGTTCATACCCAATCATCTGCACCTCGCCGCAAGCAAAAGACTGTGGGCGGCTCACCCCGACATCGTAGTCGTCAACGCGAGTATGCCGGACAAGCACGGCTATATGTCGATAGGCTTGTCCAACGTCTACGAAAAGGCTATGATAGAGGCGGCTGATCTGGTCATCGTTGAGGTGAACCCGCACGTGCCGCGCGTTTTCGGAGACTGCGATCTGCACGTGTCGCAGGTCGATTATATCCTGGAAACGGATTACGAACTGCCTGAGATCCCCGACGTTGAACCCAACGAAAAAGACAGGAAGATAGGCAAGCTTGTCGCCGATTACGTCAACGACGGAGACTGCATACAGCTGGGCATAGGCGGCATCCCCAACGCTTTCGCTCAGGCGCTTATGAGCAAACACGACCTGGGCATACATACCGAAATGCTGACGACCGGCATGGTCGATCTGATAGAAGCCGGCGTCGTCAACGGCAGCAGAAAGCAGAGAAACAAGGGCAAGGTCGTCACCGCGTTCGCGCTGGGCAAAAAAAGGCTTTACGAGTTTATGGACGACAACATCGGCATAGAGGTCAGGAATTGTGCCGAGGTCAACGATCCGTACGTGATCGCGCAGAACGACAATCAGATATCCGTAAATACGACTCTTGAAGTCGACCTCACGGGTCAGTGCTGCAGCGAGTCTCTCGGCTCCAGACAGTTCAGCGGCACGGGCGGTCAGGCGGATACTGCGATCGGCGCGCAGATGTCCAAAAACGGAAAATCTTTTATCGTGCTGTACTCCACCGCGATGGTCAAGAATCACCATACCGGCGAGAGAGAGGAGAAATCCAAGATAGTCTGTCAGCTGAAAGCCGGCGCGGCGGTTTCGCTTTCGAGAAACGACATAGATTTCCTCGCTACCGAATACGGCGTCGTGTCGTTGAGGGGCACAAACATCAGAGAGAGAGTGGAAAAGATCATTTCGGTCGCTCATCCTATGTTCAGAGAACAGCTTCGTGTCGAAGCAAGAAAGCTGGGGCTGATCTGAGACAAGTGCAGACTGTGCAGATATAGAACGAGAGGAAGCTACGCTCCTGCGAAGCTTCCCTTTTTTTAGGTAAAGAGGAGCAATGCGAACAAAGCATAAAGCGTCGCGCCTTGTTGCATTAAAATGCATGCGGCTTGCGTGTTTTGTGCTTCCCGTTATTTTTTGTTTGCCGGGCGGTTGTCTGAAACGCAAAACCGGTCGCGGGAAGTAAAGAAAGAAACGTGGTAAGTCTTCTTTTCCCGACTATTCGGAAAAATTTTACAATTAAAAATATTTATTAACAAATTTGAATATTTATTCAACACTCGGGGCGAAAATTAAAGAACTTACATTGTAAATAACATGTAAGAAACGGAACAGTGAGTCCCCGTTTTGTGTATTAAATAAAAAAACAGCGCGGACAAAATCAGCCCGGCTGAGCGGTTTTTTACGCTAAAGGGCGTTTTGCGCGCAGAGAAGAGAGAATCCGGCTTTTTGTCTTAAGCAAGAATTTATGGACGTTACGGTTTTCCATTTGCATATTTCAGATTAAAACGATTTGTTAAATTGCGATGTGAAACAGAATAATTTTGACAAAATCAAGCGGTTTCGCGTAAATTTGCCGTGAATAAACATTTGTAAATAATAAAATTTAATGTTACAATCATTATATATGCTTTTACGCGTGTGCACGTATACGCATGCGCCGGTCAAGGCGCAACCTTTTGATGAGAGGTGAATTTATGAGCAGAAACAGAAAAATATCGGCGCTCGCGCTTATCGTATTCGTCGCTGTTGTCGTTCTGGCGGTCGCTTTGACGGCGTGTGACGACGAGACGGTGTCTTTTTCCGTCACTCTTGACTGTGACGGAGGAATGATGGGCGAGGTCGGAACTTATACCGTAAGTGTAAATGCAGGAGAAAAGGTCGATCTGACGAAATATTCTCCGATCAAAAGCGGTTACACTTTCTGCGGCTGGAGCGACGGAACTTCAATGTATACCACAGAGTACGTCCCGACAAAGGACGCGACTCTGAAGGCGGTATGGCTGGATTCTTCGGCAAGCACCACGGTCGGCGCGCTCAAAGCGATCCTTGCGGCGGTGAGTAATGACGGCGGCGCGTTCGGCTTTACGTTTGCCGGCACGGGCACGGACGCGGACGGAAACGCGACCGGCATTGCGCTGAAAGCGCTCGTCAGCGACGAAGAAGATTATACGCTCGGTCTTGAAATTACCGACGGAGCGGGAGAAAGAACGCTGGGCGTTTACGTTATGGACGAAGTTCTTTATGTCTGGTCGCCCGATCTCGGCGGAGTTGCGCTTGAAGACTTCGACATGAATTACATCATCAGTACGGCGGTAAGAGTGCCTGAAGTCCTCGGCAATCTCGTAGGAGGCATAAGTCTTGCCGGCATGGATTTCGAAACCCTGCTCGGAATGCTGTTCACGATGTTTACAAAGACAAGCGCGACTTCTGACGGCGTAAACACGGTTTACCATATAGAAATCAACCCTATCGGCTTGCAGGGTATAGCAAGCTTGCTCAACCTCATAAATCTCGATTCTATCCTCAAAGGAGCGGGGCTCAATCTCAAGACCTCCGGCTTCATCAACTGGTTCAAAGAAATTCTTCCCGATATAGACATAAACCTTGACGTTGCGGTAAATTCCACCACGGGGAAACTGGCTTCAGTCAGTTCGGACGCCGTATACGGAGGAGAAAAATATTTTGAATTTTCCACCGCGGAAGCCGGGTTCGTTTCCGCAGACGAAGTGCAACCCGTAGAACCCGAAGTCCTCAGGGGCTATCAGACGATCTCACTGGGGAACATAGATCTCAGCGTGAATCTTTCGGTTGAAAACGACGACGCCGACGTCGGGGCGTTCATAAACGCGGTCACCGGCACAAACGCGATACCGCAAGGCGCGCTGACGCTTTCGAGCGCGCTCAATTACAGGCTTGATCTCGCGACGTCGCTTGACATCGCTCAGGACGGGCAGGGCGACAACAATTACATAGTTCTCGAACTTTACGAGGTTAAATCAGACGGGTCTGACGAACTCTTCATGGGCGCCTACTACAAGGACGGGAATCTTTATGTCGACATAGCGAAAATGCTCGGCAACGTTTACGGCGGCAAGGGCGTTAAGATCGGCGTTGATCTTTCACAGCTTATTTCCGGCGTGAAAAAAGTCGTGACCGACGCGATCGACAGCACTTTCTTCACCGAGGACCGCGCGTTGAACGGCAACGCCAGATTGGACAAGAACGGAGTCACCGCGCTTTCGGGCAGCGAGGGCAACTATTACGTGTCGGGCGGCGTGCTCAACTTCATTCAGGTACTTGTCGGAGTGTTTGGCGTGGACGGCGACAAGGTCAGCGTGACGGACGGTCAGGACGGCGACGGTAATTACAGCATACTAAATTTCAACGTGGACGGCGAATTCATCGCGTCGTTCCTGAACGCGATCGGCACCACGGCTACGATCCCCGATTTCGGAGAAGTCAATCTCGGAATAAAACTCAACGACGACGGACTCAGCGCGCTTTCGATCGACGCCGATCTGAAAGGCGGCATCAGCGCGTCTGTCCTTTGCGATTCCTTCTCGATAGGAAAATCTCCCGAGTTCGAGGGATATGATTCCATTTCCGATTACGTCGGCGCGATGGTGGGCGACGAAAGCAAGTATACTTATTCGGTCAAAGAACTGGTGGCATCAGTGCTCGGCGGCATTTCGCTGGACGCAAACGTGCGTCTGACGCTTGCCGGCGGCAAATACAACGTGATGGATATAATTTCTCTGTTCGGTCTTGACAATACCGGCGGGGTGCAGACTCCGTGGACGCTTTCCGCAGACAGCGCGGTAGACGCGAGACTGACGGCGGACATCGCGGTGGATCCTTCCACAAACACCCTGTCCGCGGCGATCGTTCTCTCGCTCAACGAGGATTTCTGTCTGGGAGCCGACAAGATACTCCCGGCAGGAAAACTGCTGGCGGTTTATCTGTCTCAGGACGGCACGGGATATATCGATCTGACCGGCATATCGCTCTTCGGCGTGAACCTGCCGGCGGTCAAAGCCAATATAGATCTTTCGTCCGTGATAGACTCGTTGATGTCGGGTCTTGATACGGAGCTGAAATTCGACGTTTCCGGATTGTTCGGAACGTCTGAAGAACAGACGCTTTCACGCCTGAATGCCGACGGCTCGGCAACTCCTCTGACGCTGGCGTCTCAGGTGACTGCGGAGGCGAGCGGTATAATTCTCAACTCTGATTCTCTCAGACTCAATCTTACTCTTGCCACTTTGTCGGCGATGCTCAACGCGTTCGGCGTTCAGTTCACGCTCCCCGAAGGTCTCAGTGCAGATCTTTCGGCTTCGCTTGACGGTCAGGGACTCAGCGTGCAGGCAAACGCAGGCATTGCGGCGAGCGAAGGTTACGACGCGCTCGGCTTAGGTCTCAATCTCACGGTCGGAGAGGACGGTTTCATGATCGGTGTGAACGGCTTGTCGTCTCAGATAGAACAGCAGATCAAGGAAGACACAGCAGATCTTGCGGACGCGCAGTCCAACGTGATCAAAGCTTTGCTGGGCACGGTGGGCAAGATGACGGTGGGGATCTCGCTTGAAGTCAGTGCGGACGAACAGGCGGATCTCGGCGCGTACGTGAAACAGTTTGTTGCCACCTGGCTCCCCGATACCGACATAGACGTGACGATAGAAAGCGGCAGGGCGGATCTTCTCATCGCGCTTAATGCGGAAAGAGGAGAATACGCGGTAGTGCTGACCGAAGGCGACGGCAACGTGATACTGAGCGCGCGCGTATGCGGCGAAACGATAATCGTTACCGTAGCTGATTTCGGAAGTTTCCTGATCAGGGACACCGGGCTTATATCTGTGATAGAAGACGCCGTGAACTCCGCGGTGGACGGCATACAGAACGCAGATCTCAACGTCTTGTTTGAAAATCTGCTCAATCCGTCTTCGGACGGTGACAGCGAAGGGTCTCAGTCCGGCGAATCTCAGCCCGGGGAGACCGTTGAGCCTGAAACTCCCTCTGAGGGGGATTCCGGAGCGGCGATCGACGTGATCTCGCTGCTCGGAGGCGTGTCGGCAGAAGACGCTGTAATTAATATTGATATCACGCGCGAGATGATAAGTTCAATTCTCTCCGCGCTCGGCATAGAAGTGGATTTCGTTTCCGCAGGCGGTTCGATAGACATTGTGAACGGCAAGGCGGAAGTAAACGCGACGATAGGCGAAAACGCGCTTGAACTCGGCATCGGACTGACGATCGGAAAGACAGACGACGAAACGACAGATTACGGTTTTGCGTCAGACCTGCTCAAGGCGTACGGCGACGACGGGTTCGTGCCCACGGGAGAGAACGACGCTGAAAATCTCCGCGCATATCTGACGGACGGGCTCAAGGCGCTGGCTGTCTACCGCAGTTATATGGCAAGCTGGTCGCTTTCGGCGCTGGCAAGCGAGTATACCCGTTACGCTCAGTCCGACGGCGTGCTCATATTCACTTCGAGAGAAGATCTCAGACAATATCTGATGGGCCTTCTTGAGGGTGTTTCTCTTGAAGCGGACGTGACTGTGGATTTCACTCCGGGAGAATACAACATCCTTGAACTGGTGGGCAAATTCGTGGATCTCACGTCTCTCGGACTTCCCGCAGACAGTTCTCTGATCGTGTCTTTCGGCGAGCCTTCGATAGATCTTTCAATCAGATTCAACAGTGCGATGCGCGTTGACGGCAGCGACGTCGACGGCGTGATGGCGCTTGAAATAATAGCCAATCAGGACCTTGCTCTCGGCACTACGGCAGGCGGCGGAGAAGGGGTCGGCATAGTAAAAGCGGGTCAGGCTCTGCTTGCTCTCTACATCAGGAACGGCAGCCTTTATATCGACGTCACGGCGCTTGAAGTGCTGGGGCTCAACCTGCCCGTGTTCAAAGCGGACAATTTCGACCTGCCCGCATTCCTCTACGATCAGATAGAGAATGCGATCTCCGGCATGTTTGCCGAGGACGAGACTGCCGGATCCGGAGCGGGAGCGCTTGCTCTTGCCGGAGCAGATTCGACCGGCGGCAACATTTCGCTGACGG
>CALWKT010000057.1 GCA_944381335.1 uncultured Christensenellaceae bacterium | reverse complement strand
AGAGGAAAAGACGGGGCTTTTGTAATAAAATCATCAGGTACGCTTAAATATGCCGGAAACCGTCAAAGCGTTGATTCTGAAGCTCTTTTACAAAACAGATTATTCTGCCGGCTTCTTTGAAGCCTGTATTCAAGTGAAAGGAGAGGCTGTCTTTATTTGTCAGTTCGCAGTCGCTTGCAAATTCGCGGCAACCTTGCGCGCGCGCCCAATTTTCGCAGGCGAGCAGAAGTTCTTTTGCGTAGCCTTTTTCGCGGAAGGCTTTTTCAACGAAAATCCCTTCGAGATAGCCTACGGGAGTGGAGTTTGTTCCTTCTACGTAATCGCGCCTGAGTCCGCATTGCGCGAATCCGACGGCTTTACCGTCGACGGATTTTATAAAGCAGGCGCAGTCGTCGTCTGAAAGAGCAGACGAAAACCCGTCTTCAAGGTCGCTTTCGGGGCAGTCGCTCCAAAGCGAACGCGCAAGGCGGGTAATTGCATCCAAATCTTTTATATCGGCTTTTCTTATCATCTTTTATTGATATTTCGCGCCTTTTCTGCGGGCTTTCATTTCTTTGCGGGGCGGTTTGACGAGAGTTATTTCGTCCTTGCCCGCAAGGAGCTGTTCTATGTACTGGCGTGCATACTCGAAGAAGAGCGCGCTGGTCGGGCGGCGGTAATGCCAGAGGTGGAAGCAGTGCTCGCCCGCGCCTTTCGCACGGTAGACCAGGTGGGGGATCTTGTATTCGTCCAGCTTGTTGAGGACGAGTTTTTCGTTGCCGCCTACGAACGCGTCGAAACGGGCGTAGGTTATGAAGATATTTTTCGGAAAATTTTCGTCAATGAAATCGGACGGGCGCAGAAGGTCGAAGTCGGGAAATTCCCTGAGGTGCTTTCTGCCATAGCCGGTCATCTCCAGCCACATCTTGTTAGAAAGCGGATTTTTTGCCATGGCTTCAGGGTCATAGGCGCCGCAGACGAGCAGTCCGCCTTTGAAAGGGAGGGGATCCTTTTCTATTTTAAGCCTTTCGCGGAGCGCGGGATTGCCCTGCGCCGCCAGCATAAGGCAGGCGAGCTGACCGCCGGCGCTGTCTCCCGTTATGAACAGATTGTCAAGATCCAGGTCGTACTTTTCCGCGTTTTCGCGCACCCACTCGAGCGCTTTGTAAAGGTGAGTCACGCAGGCGGGGTATCTGAATTTGGGGCTGAGCCCGTAGTTGGGGCATACGACGAAGAGACCGAGGTCGGCGAACGCCTTGTTGAGTCCGCGTCTCCAGTATTTGTCGCCCGTTATCCAGCCGCCGCCGTGCACGTCGAACAGCACGGGCAGTTTTTTGCCGTCGCGGGGCGGATAGTATACGTCCAGTTTGCAGGTCTCGGGATCTGAAGCGTCGTAGACGATATCCGTTTCAGCGGTTATCTTGTTGACCGTCTTAACGCGGTTGGTCATCACGTCTTTGAACGCGTCGTCGAAGTCGAAAGCAATTTTTGCGATATTCACGATACTCCTCCTTATGCAGAGCGGCAGATTGTCTCTTTCCGTCCGGCATACAGTCGATTGTTTTAATGACATACGACAGTCGCGCGGTGGTTGCGGGGCAACTCCGGTATGATCTGCGCTAAGCGGAACGAATGTCGATATATGACAGCCTGTTTACGCTTGCGTCGCACGGGTCAGGCGTTTACCTGTCTGCCGTTCAGGAAAGTGGCTTTGACGCGGTAGTCGTTGTCGAGCACGTTGATGTCCGCGTAATTCCCCACCTTTATGTCGCCCATCTTTGTGAGTCCTATAAGTTTTGCCGGGACCTTGGTCGCCATGTATATCGCGTGAGCGGGAGCGATGCCGCAGCCTATCAGGTTGGGCACCATTTTTGAAACGGGGGTCACGGAGCCGGCGTAAGTGTTTTCCGAAGGCAGCACCGCGACGCCGTCCTCAACGCGTATCGATTGTTTGCTGTCGCCCGCGCCGATGTAATAATCTCCGGCGGGCATACCCGCAACGCTGAGAGAATCGGATACCAGGCATATCCTGCGGTAGCCCTTGAGTTTGTATATCATCTTGAAAAGGGTGTTCGCGACGTGTCTGTCATCCGCGATTATCTCTGTCGTCAGGCGGTTGTCGATCAGACCCACTTCGGTCAGACCCAGGTGCTTTTTGGGATTGTCGCGGCGCGTCGGACGGGAAGTGCAGTTGTACATATGTGTCACGCTGGTCGCACCGGCGTCTATGCACGCGTAGATCTCGTCGTCTATCGAGTTGTCGTGCCCGATGGAGATCTGCACGCCTTTCTTGCTATATTTCGCGGTGAACTCCGCGCTTCCGCGGACGTTGGGGGCGATGGTCACTCTCTTTACGACGTCCAGGTTGTTCTTCACGAAGGAGTCGTCGTCGAGAGGGGATATGAGCAGGTGAGGCGGATGCGCGCCCGCCGCTTTCTGTGAAAGGTAGGGACCTTCCAGGTGAACGCCCAGGATACGCGCATAGCGGCTTTCGTATTTTCTTATGTTGTCGACCGCCTTGTTTATATCTTCGGGTGAGGCGGTCATCGTGGTCGGGCAGAATGCGGTTATGCCTGTTTCCAGGTGATAACGCGCGATCGTGTCTATGCACTCGCAGGTCGGTTCCATGCAGTCCTTGCCGTAGCCGCCGTGGGTGTGCACGTCGATGTAGCCTGCCGCGCAGGGCGCTCCGCCGAAATCGACGGTTTTGCCTTCGGTCTGAGACCCGATTGCAAAGATCTTTCCGTCATCGGACAGAATGATGTTGCAAGAGGGAAGGAATCTGCCGCCCGACAACGGGCGCACGTTAAAAAGGGTTATCATTTTTTATTTCTCCTGACTTCGCCGTACTGATCGGCGGTTTTCCAGATAAATATATCGCGGCTTCTGAACAGCAGATTTCCTCTCGCGAGCTTGTCTGAAGCCCAGTTCGCGCCGACGATATC
>CALWKT010000056.1 GCA_944381335.1 uncultured Christensenellaceae bacterium | reverse complement strand
GCTTGCGGCATATATCTGTGCGGACAGAAGCGCGATGACGAGAGAGCTTTCGCGTATGCAGGCGGACGGTCTGATCGAGATGAACAGGAAAAGGATAAAGCTCAAAAAGGTCGTGTGAAAGAAAGACGTTTTAAAAGAAATGTCTCATCTGGAAACCGCGCCCCGTAAACACGGAGCGCGGTTTTTTCATTTTTCAGATAGAGGTGAAGTGCGAGGTTTCCGCAACGATCTGCACAGAGACTTCTGCGCCGTCTCTCAATACGTTCACGGTCACAGTGTCTCCGGGACTGACCTGCATCAGCGTCTCCTGAGCTTTGTAGAAGTTGTCGATTTTGACGGCTTCTCCGTCATTTACCGCAATCGATACGAGCACGTCTCCGACAGAGAGTTTTCCTTCTGCCGCCGTACCTTCTGCGACAGAATAGATCTGGTAAGTGTACGCGGTGCGGATGACGCCGTTTTCGTCGACGTAGGTGCTGATGTCGATGACGTCTTCTGCGTTATACGGAGAGGTAGTGGCTGAGACGGGACGGCTGATGCCCAGCACGAAACGCTGTCCGCTGTTTTCAATGATGTTGTCCGCGACGGCTACGGCAAGAGAAGCCGGGATAGCATAGCATACGTTGTCGTCGGTGGTGTCGGATGACTTTGCGTCCGAGATGCCCATGAGTTCGCCGTATTCGTTGAACATACCGCCGCCCGAGTTGCCGCTGTTGAGCGCGGTATCCGTGCGGTAGACCCTGACGTTGCTGGAGTATTTTGTGGTGATATATTCCGTTTCGACGGATACGATGCCCGAGGTCACGGAGAAGGTACAAAGTGCGGGAGTTCCGATCGCGAAAGTCGCCTGTCCGACGACGGGAGTCGACGTGTTGACTGTCGCTTCAGCCACGGTGTCCTCGAGGAACGCGTCCGACGTAGCCTTGATCACGGCAATGTCGTTGCTCTTGGAAGCTCCGACGACGCTTGCCTGTATCATGTCGTCTTCAAGAACCTGGTTGTAAAGATATACCACGATGTCGTTGCTGTATCCGCCGGAATAGCTGTCGTATATCACATGGTAATTGGTTATTATATAAGTGGTGTTTCCGTCCAGTTTGTAGATCACGCCGGAACCGGACGACGTTGAGCGCGAATTGGTGCAGATTATGCCGACCGAGCTTTTGAGCGCTTTCTGAACGATAGAAGTTATGCTGGGAGATACGTCGAGACCGAGCGACGCGTAGAAATCGTCAACGGTGGAGCCGGGGTTGTTTTCAAGATAATAACTGATCACATCTTCAAGGTCGTAGCCGTCCTCGCCGTCCTTTCCGTTCGAGCCGTTGGTTCCGTTTGAGCCGTCCTCGCCTTTAAGGCTTTCAAGCCATTCCGCTTCAGTGCCTTCGAAGCCGTTGTCCACGGCAATTTCGTATGCCGATTTGCCGTTTTCGCCGTTTGTCGCGCACGAGCAGAGAAGAACGGAAACCAATGCGGTAATTACAAGTATCACAACAATAGATAAAACTGTTTTCCGAGTTTTCATATATACCTCCGTTATCTCGTAAAAAGTATATTCCGGGTCCATGAAACAAATCTTAAAATTACCGGTATTTTATCATAAAATCATAGTTTTCTGCAACTTTTTGAAAAATAATTGAAATTTATATAAAAGCTGGTTATGCAGTTGACTGTAAACGTTTCCCCGGCGTATAATAATTTTGAAACGTAACGACGCAACGGCAAAGGAAGTAAAATGATAGAATTTGAAAACGTAAAGATATTTACAGACAGAATAGAGGACTCGGCGCTCGGACAGTTGCGCACGCTTTGCGACAGTGGTATTTTCGACGGGCAGCCGATAAGGATAATGCCCGACGTCCACACCGGCGCGGGGTGCGTGATAGGCTTTACCGCGCCGTTTAAAGACAAGGTCGTTCCCAACCTCGTGGGCGTGGATATATCGTGCGGAATGTTCTGCGTGCCGCTCGGGAACGTTACGCCCGATTTCGGCAAGGTGGACGAAGTTATAAGAAGAAGGATTCCTGCGGGGATGAACGTCGGGGAGTTTTCGCCGGAAGCGAGAGATATTTTCAACCGGCTCAGGTGCCGCGACAAGATATGCAACCGCGACAGGATAGAGAGATCGCTCGGTACTCTCGGCGGCGGCAATCATTTTATTGAGATAGATACGGATAAGAGAGGAGGGTATTACCTGATCGTGCACAGCGGCTCGCGCAATCTCGGCGTGCAGGTCGCAGAGTTCTATCAGAATACCGCCTGTAAGGAAAGAAGAGAAAAAAGGTCGTCTGCCGTGATAGAGATATGCAAGGCGGAGGGAAGGCTAAAAGATATCAATGCCGAGCTTAAATCGCTCTCAGACGATCCGCTTCCGAAAGGGTTGAATTATCTGGAAGGGCAGTCCATGCTCGATTATCTTGCGGACGCGGCGCTTTGCGGAGAGTACGCCGATCTCAGCAGAAAAAAGATGGCGGCGATAATCCTTGAAGAGTGTTTCCCCGGCGTAGACGTCGCGGGAGGTTTCACGACCCTGCACAACTATATCGGAGAGGACGGCTATATAAGAAAAGGCGCGATTTGCGCGCGAGAGGGGCAGAGAGTGCTGATCCCCCTCAATATGCGCGACGGCTGTATTATCGGAACGGGCAAGGGCAATCCCGGCTGGAATTACTCTGCGCCTCACGGCGCGGGCAGGCTGATGTCGAGGGCAAAAGCAAGGGAAAGCATATGTCTTGACGAATACGTAAAATCAATGAAGGGTATATATTCTACCACGGTCAACAGCGAGACGATAGACGAAGCGCCGTCCGCTTACAAGCCTGCGGACGAGATAGTGGAACTGGTGAAAGATACCGTTGAAATAAACGACAGGATATACCCCGTCTACAACTTCAAGGCGGCAGAGCGCTGACAAAAGCGCCGGGGATGGATTCTCCGGCGTTTTTTATTATTCGGATATTTTATTTTGTTTATCGCGCACAATATAAAAACGATACGGCAAAAAACAAGAGGCGTGAAAGGTTGTAAAAATGGTAACATTTTAATTGCCAAAAACGGCAACGTTTGATATAATATTAACAATTGCGGAACCAGGTGAAAATTGCGTTCCGTGACTTGAATCAGAAATATTTTTTACAAGGAGAATCATATATGACAGATTTGACTTCCAATAAGCAAGTGCTTGCGTTCGTAGAAGAGACTGTAAAGCGTTGCCAGCCCGACAAAGTGGTCTGGATCGACGGTTCTCAGGAACTTTACGACAAACTGACTGCTGAAGCTATCGCTACCGGCGAGATGATCAAACTCAATGAAGAACTTCTTCCCGGCTGCCTCCTTCACCGCACAAAGGAAAACGACGTAGCCCGCGTTGAGGGCAGAACTTTCATCTGCTCCCGCACCAAAGAGGACTGCGGCCCCACCAACAACTGGTGGAAGCCCGAAGAAGCGTACGCTACGCTCTACGGCATACTCGACGGCGCTTACAAGGGCAGAACGATGTACGTTATCCCATTCTCTATGGGTCCTGTCGGCGGCGCGCTTTCCAAGATCGGTATCGAAGTTACCGACAGCATTTACGTCGTTCTCAACATGAG
>CALWKT010000055.1 GCA_944381335.1 uncultured Christensenellaceae bacterium | reverse complement strand
ACCCTCAGGCGATGAATTTTAGTGAGTGTTTTAGCGAGACGAACGCAGATAATATTATAATATTTTCAAGTGAGAATCGTTAAAAAACACACAAAAGGCGCGCCTCAGGGCTGGTTCGTATTATTCTGGTCTGGTATATATAAGGTTGCAAAGCGCCGTCGCATCACTTGCCTTTGAAAAGTCTGCCGCAAGTCTTCAAACCCACGCTAATCAAACGATCTGTCAGCTTCAGATGCCGCGCTCAATAAGCTCCGGCACGCATAGTGGCAAAGCTTTTGATTCCCGTGGAGCGCAAAAGGTCATAAACGTCAGGTCGGATTCATATTTTATCTTTGGGAGGTGCGCAATGCAGGAAAGGGAACAACAAGCAAAACCGTCGGCAACGGCTCAGGTGGACTTCTCAAGATCGGTCACGCTCGGAGGCATAACCGGAGCCGTTTCTTCATCAGACAAATCTTTTGTGGCAAAAGCAGGCGAATTTGTAATCACGGTGACAGGAGAGTGTCTCAGCCCGAAACTTATCGACGTTGAAAACAAAAAAGCCGTGATCGAAGGAAAAATCAGCTCTGTCACACAAAGCAGACAGCTAACTCCGAAAGGCTTTTTCGCCAGACTTTTCAAATAATGACAGACCCGGGAAGTCAGTTTGCCGTGCTGGCGTGTCTTTCCGCGATATCTGCCGGGGCAGGCGGAGGACTGGCTCTCACCGCTTTTGCCGACAAATGCGCGCCGCTCAGGTCGTTTTTCCGCTTTTTTGCTGAATTTTCTGTCGTTGCCGCATTTTCGGCACTGCTGTGGCTCGCCGTTCTGAAACTTAACAACGGCGATTTCAGAGCATTTTTTCTCGTGTACACAATAACTTTAACAGTAATATTTCGCACAAGTATTGCGTTCTTTTTATCCCCCCTCGTACCGCACGGCAAAAAAGCCGCTGAACGCTTGTCTCAGTCTTTCAGACGCAGTTTTATAGCCAGATATATACTAAAATAGCATTATTTTGCCGTTTTTTTAATATTTTTTACTCAAATTATTACTAAAACTAAAGTTTAATTTTTTTAATTTTGATTGACCTGTTTTTAGTTATCAACGCTTTTCCGATGATTATATTCCGATTTAAAATACCTTGTTTATCCATTTTTTGATGTTTTCGCACGTTTTGTCGACATCTTCTTAAATATTACGCGCGTAATATAGCAATACTTCGCCTTGAAAACTGTTTTCGTATTTTTGTCCGTATTGCGCGAACACGCCCGTATCGGCGTTATTCTCGCTCTTTTACCGCATTTTCCTTTACACATCCGACTTCGCCGTCAAACGCCTTCGTTTCCGCTTTATTTCCGCTTTTCGGCATAAAAAAAGACCGAGCCGACGCTCAGCCTTGTTTCGCGTGATTTTTCGCTGTTTTCCGCAGTTACTCAGCCCTCTCCTTCAGAATACGCCTTTATCGCGCTCAGATCGCGTATTTTGCGCCATACACGCGCCTTTCCGCCGTTTGCCGGTTCCTCAACGGATCACGGCATTATTTTATGCCTTCGTCATAAAGAACGCGTCTCAGAGGCTTTTACTTCTTATCTCTTTATGAACCCCTTGTTCTTGAGGCTCGCCTCGTAACAGACGACCGTTGCCGCGACTCCGACGTTTAACGAGTCGCATTTGCCGAACATCGGAATCGACAACAGCAACACGTCCTTGTCATACCAGGCGCGCGAAATGCCGTACCTTTCGCTGCCCATCACGAACGCCGTGCGCTTTCCGTACGGGTACTCGTAATAGCTCTTCTCCGCCCTGCTGTCAGTCAGATAAACCTCAAAGCCGCGCTCAGACAGCGCTTTATAGCAGTCTTCCGCGTTTTCAAACTCAACAATGGGAATGCTCAGAATACTCCCCATGCTCGACTGAAGAAGCTTGGGATGGGTCATACGCGCCTTTCTGTTGCAGATAAAAACCGCGTCGACTCCCGCGCCGTCCCCGACCCTTATCATCGTGCCGACGTTCCCCGGGATCTCCACCCCGTCAAGAACGAGAACCACGCTCTTGTCGGTAAACGCGATGTCTTTTACGTCGGTAAGCGAGAAATACGCTATGCTCATGATCCCGTCCGGCTTTTCTCTCTCGCTTATCTTTTCAAACGTCTTCGCACTGACGGTAAAACGCTGATCGCACGCCTCCGCAAGCCTTTCGGCAAGCTTTGCCGCCTCGACGGTATACACCTTCTCCGGGCAGATTATTATCGCATGCAGCCGCGCGCCGGCGTCAACCAGCATCTTGTTGAACCAAAGCCCCTCCGCTACGTACTGCCGTGTCGGATTCGGCTTGCTGTTTGAAACCAGACCTTTTACGTGCTTTACGATGGAATGACCCTCTCCCACCGCGTAAAACCTGTACCTGCCGGTCAAGGCGTCAAGAATCTCTTTTGCAGCCTCTTGTTCGTTCACTCGGACAACCTCCTGATTTCGTCATTTCAAAGATAACACAACCTTGCCGCATATTCAAGCTTTTCGCGCCACGGCAACCGAACCCAGACATAAAATCCTTTTGAAACAAAACGAGACGGCATACTTTGACCGGCAATACGGATAAATCCGGACGTGAAAACTCAGCAAAAGCCACCTCAGCGGAGAGCGCACAAAAAAAACGCGCCGACGCAAGCTTTCCCGAGCAAGCTTCGCCGCGGCGAAGACGCCCGGGCAAAAGCGCTTATACGAGCGTATTCCGACAAAAGCCGTCCGGAAAAGTTCTTCAGCGAAACCGCACCGGCGAAGAAGCCCGGGCAAAAAAAGCGCTCCGATAAAATCGTTCGGATAAAAAGCAAAACGATAGTCTGCGGAGGCAGAGAAGAGCGGAAACGCATGCGGTAAAATCAAGAAGCGGTAAAACAAGACAGCGTTATTTTGCTAATTTTATGCCAGATTCCGGCGACTCTGTACCGGCTCAAACGGATTTTTCGCAATTTTTCTGCGGATTTATATGCGGTTTCAGGCAAAAAAACGTATCCTTTCGCCGGACAGATCGCTTTGTAAATCAAACTGATAATTTATGATTATAAATGTTTCACAAAACCCGTGAAACATTGGTAAAAATATTTTTGTTTTATGATTTTTCAGCCGGAATTTGTCTGCGTAAATATAACTATTTGCTATTGAAAATTTGCTGATTTTCATAATTGTTAGTTAATTATTATGTTTATTAATTATAATTTAGCCTATATTTGTCTTATTTTCGACAAAATTTGTTCCGCGTGAAACTTTTTAAAATGCGAAGCTTGCCTCTGCATCAGGGGGACGCTTTCTTTGGTGTCAGACCCACCCGTTCTTCCTGTCAGGCGCGACCGTCCGAACACAGTTCGCCACGCGACGAACGTCGTCTCTTTTCGCACGTTCTCCCCGTTACGCAGTTTGATCGATCCTCTCAAACACGCCGTCGTGAATCCCGCATTTTTCGCTTGCTTTCTTTTACCGCACCTGAATAACGGCAGACGCCGTCGAACCTAAACTCCGGTCGCAGATAAACGTTGACCACATGTTACCCGCACGCTCGTTGACTTCTGTGCGGAATTAATCGTATTTAAGCAGAATCAGGCAGGGAAGCGCGCTAGCGATCTCGTTTTGAACATCTTGCCGCCCGCCTTTTTCGCGCAAAGCGCCCCCTCTCGCCCACCTCACGCAAGTCTTACTTTGTTTAAAACAGCTTACTGCCTCGCCAATTTTGATGTCTCGCGCGCGCCAAATCGCGTTTTCTCATGTGCAAACCACGCTTTTCATCTGCTGTCCCTGCAAAGAAGCGCGGAAAATCAGGACTTGAGCGTTATGCGTATTTAGCGATATTGCGCAACCGTCTGGTTTTTCATCAGTTCACCCGATTCGAAATACCAGTTTACCGTCAGCTACGCTTTCACGCGTCTCTGCCATACCGGACCAGGATAATACAAACCGCCCTGAGGCGCCCGCGCGGCGGGAGCATTTGTCGCTGTCGCGTATAGCAGACCGATTCACAAAGCGAAGCCTTTTTGCTTTATGCC
Organism: uncultured Christensenellaceae bacterium; assembly: GCA_944381335.1. Next base: position 1,502 of record CALWKT010000055.1, on the reverse strand, counting down.
GTAGTTTCAAAAAGACTCACTGAAAATCATCGCCTGAGGTAGCATCAGTTTCAAGCCGTGTTTCTTGTATCTGACTACATAATGCAAAGCTTTACAATGCACCTGTAACTGTTGTAAGCTTCTTTGACCGTAACAAGGTCAATTCGCAATAGCCGACCAATGCCTCCGCTCACTCTCAGCGTGTACGCAGCAGAGTAGTCCTTGTTTCTGCAAATATTACATTTCGCTTATTTTTCTCGATCAACCGTCATGCGCCCACTTTTGCAGATATTGCTATATGTTATAACTAGCGGAAATAAACGTTCTGTTTTTGTTTTCAGACAGCACGAAACGCTACCGCTTGCTTTACCTTGCGCACACAAAAGAGATGAGACGGAAACGAACGAGATAAACTCGGTACGCACTCCGAAAGCCCCGCAAAAAAGCGATCTTTTCAGCCTTAAACCGATTCTGATCCTACAACGCACTGTCGCATCGCGCTTCCGGGCACAACCCGCAATAAATCTGCATCGCCGGAGGCATGACAACAGCCGCAGTTATTAGTCGACAGGCGCATATCTACGCTTGTTGCGCCCGACAAAGTATGTATGCCGCACAATTCGACCGACAGAGAGCATTGATCGCCGGCACATGTCGACGCTTGTTGCGCCAAGCAAAGACTGTGTACCGCCGCAATTCGACCGACAGAGAGCATTGATCGCCAGCACATGTCGACGCTTGTTGCGCCCGGCAAAGACTGTATATCGCACAATTCGACCGACAGGGAGCATTGATCGCCGGCACATGCCGACGCTTGTTGCGCTTAGCAAAGCCTATTTGGTTGTCGTCCCACGACTTGGTTGTCGGTCTTACAATCCCTCTCTTACTTGGTTTCTGAGTCTCGTCACGATCGCGGCATCATTACTTACAATACTCAAAACTCCTTTATTTCCAACAGGATTCAGAGCTCGTTTTTCATCATTTTTATCGTTGTTTCACATGAAACACGGCTTTTTCAGGCGCAACGTCTGATTAAGCAACTTGCTTTCGTTAGCCGTCGCACGTTGTGCCTCTTGCAACTATTCGTGACGACAAGATATTCATTCCGATCTTGCGCGCATGATGACGCGGGGGAGTGAAAAGGTTTTTACTCCTGCAAATTCGCTTTGTTTAACGGCGTTTTTTTCGCCCGGGGATTTACGGCTATAATCATTGCTCTTTATTGCGCTTTCAACACCCCGCGCGTTTACCCCGATACCCGTTTTCGTCGTTTTGTAATCGGCTTTCAATTCCGCATTGCCCCTTCCGACAAACGCGATCCGGATTTTATACGGCTTTTGCGTTTTACACCGCTGACGTTCATTGTTCGTCTGTTTTTACCAGGAGCTTAGGTTTTGACGCTAAAAAATATTAAAATTATCTTTGTTTCCTGCATCGGATTAGCCTTGTCCGATGTAAATCCGGCTTAAGGCGGGCGACTCTTGTCACAGATAAGGTCTTTTGCGCGCAGAAATTGCCTCTTT
>CALWKT010000054.1 GCA_944381335.1 uncultured Christensenellaceae bacterium | reverse complement strand
GCCGCCTGTCTCAGCGCCTCGTCGTCCTGAGTCTCGAAAAGCGGCCAGACCATATACATATGGCTCAGATGTCTGTGCGTATTGTTTTCTTCAAACTGATTGGCTGCCCACTCCTTTATCGCTCCGCTCTCGTCGTAAAGATAGGGCGGGATCTTCTCCATCAGGCTTTCCCATTTGCTTACGTCAGCCGTCGGATCCACCGAGCGCCATATCTCGATCAACATCTCCAGATTGCTTCTGCACGCCGCGATGTCGATCGCCGCGTTTGCGCACGAAGGCGACGGGTAGTTGGAAGGATTGTTTTCGGGAGAATACGACGGGATTATGCAGTAAGTCTCCCCTTCGGCAAGAGAAGTCTTGCCCGCATCGTAATGAATGTCTCCGTTTGCGTCCGTGTAATACTGCGGCACCATCAGCTGATCCCAGTAATTCGCGGATTTGAGAAGAAGGGGCAGAAGTATCTCGCTCCTCAGATCAAGGTAGCCTTTCGCCTTTATCTCTGCGACTTGCGCATCGGTCAGAGGCACGTTGGTCATTGAAAGTACGGCGCGGAGGTCCTCGAGATCAAACTCGTCGGAAAGGGGGATGCGTACGTCGCCGTAGCATTGCAGAGTCTCGTAAAGCGGCTGAAGCATCCAGCTTGCGCCGGCGTTCCAGTATCTGAACGGATAGGGATAACAACTCTCCGTCAGAAGCGCCATGTCTCCGTCGCTGTTGACGGGCGCCTGTATCGCGTCCTCGTAGCCGTGAGAAGCGTAAGCGTTGTCCATCCAGTCGTCGACCTGACGCAGTATGAAATTGACGTAGCCGACGTATGCGTCACTGATGTTTCCGGTGTTCATCGAGGAAGTCTGGAGATTCACGTTGGCGTCCATCGTATACTTGCTTCCCCAGTCGCGCACCCACTCGCCCGTCCACATGCCGAACAGCCTGCTTGTGCTCGTACCTGCGCAACAGAGGTAAGCGTATCTGCCGGAATAGTACGCTCTTTCCGCCAAGGTATTGTTCAATGTCTTGTTGTTCAGCTTGTACGCCGTAAGATCTTCGTTTCTGACGCTTATATCCGCGCCCAGCGAGAACTCGACCGCGTTGTATTGCTCAGTGAAAATATCGGTGTGATTTTTCAGCGCTTTGCTGTACATGAACTGCCCGTCGGAGACGTATTTGTCCACGACAGCCTTGACTTTTTCTCTCAGCGCAGTTTCCAGCTGATAGCTCTCCTGCTCAGCGAAATCGTCGTAATCTCCCATTTCGTAAGTGCGGTCGGACGCGGTGACGACGTAAATCTTCGTCGCTCCGGTCACCCTGATACCGGTCGTTTCTCCGCCCACGCACTGTTCTTCCTCTTTATTCTGAACGGTCACGAGTTCTTTCTCTCCGCCCTCGCAGAAGATGTAGCTGACCGTCGCGTAGCCGCCGTTGATCAGTTCGCTGCCTTCATATGACGGATAGTGCGCGACGAAACCGAGATAATCGAGGTTCTCGTCTGTCGTTCTCTTGTATCTGATATCCTTTTCGCTGGGATATACGTCCCCTTCCTTGCCGAAATTCGCCATCGTGGAAAGGCTGTCGTAAGAGAAAGTCACGTCGAGTTTCGCGCCAGTCGACGAAGCGGTGAGCTGAGTGATCGTCACGTCGTCCGCTTTCGAAGTGAAAGTCAGCCTGTCCCACTGCCCGTCCTCGTCCGTATAGCGTGTGCCCACCTGCGCGGTGTCGTAATCGGTATATCTCATATAATACGACGGCTCTGCTCCCGCGTCGACCTTTTCCTGCTGAGTCATTCTCAGTATCGCGCCGGCGTGGTATGAATAGACGTCCATATAAACCTGATTGTCAACGATGTCCTCACCGTTGATTATCGCCTGTCTGACAGTCTCGAGCTCGTCGTAAGTGACAGGGTTTTCTCTCGGATTGGGATTGGGAAGAATAAAATGTATGTTCTGAAATATCAGCGTGTCGTTATACGGCGAGCCGGCGATTATCGCGCCCTGCCTGCCGTTTCCCGTGACCATGCCCTGACGCCACTTTTCCTTGTTGTTGACACTTGTCGCGTCGAGTTCGCTGTACGTGGTGGCAAATGAAGACTTGGCGTCGTTTTCAAACATTGCGCCGCTGTAATTCTCGTCCTCGGGGACGTTCTTGTCTTTACATGCAGAAAGCGTTGCCGCAAAAGCGACCACGGCAATTACCGTCAAAACAATAAAAAACCTTTTAAATCTCATATTATTCCCCTCACGCATTTATTTTAACAAAGCATACGGGCGGTGTCAACGTCCTAAAAATGCATAAGCGCGGGCATATAGTCCATAAAAACGGAGCGCAACGTCTTTTGTCAGTTACTGCGCATACAAAAACCGCCCTTCGCAGGGCGGCTCTGACGCGAATAATCGTTTCAACGGAAGAGTTCTCTCTCCCTTTTCTTGTTTTCCTTGATCTTTTTGTGTATCGTAGCGCTTGCGAATGCGGCGGCAAGCGTCACGACGACGGGCACGAATATAGCCGCGACGGTAAAGCCGAAACTTGCAGGAAGGTCGAGAAGCCCCGTTATGACGATCATACCTACGGAAACGGCGTACAAGAATGAGCCGGTAAATGCGTTGACGAACACCCACTCCTTTTCCCCGACGAAAGAATAAGGTATCCTCACGCCGATCACTCCGTTCTTGGGGATAAATATACACACCGCGCCGCAGACAGCGTAAATCGAACTTACTATCACCGCGAACAGTTCGTTGAACTTAGAATGTTCGGGAAAAATACAGCCAGCTTCGACGCACGCCTCGTAGTCTTTTCTGACGATAGCAACGGTGATTGCCGTCAACGCGATTGCTGTCGCCGCGAAAACAGCACCCGCCGTCCACACCGCCCACGCCTTCACCTCGGGATAATGCGTTCTGACGAGCGCGAGATATACCGCAAGTCCTCCGCCTGCAACGATAAGGAAATATATTCCGCCAATCGACACAAGTTCCTTTGAGCTTCCCCACCTTGTTATCTCTCCGGCGCCGTCGTAATGAGCGGGTATCGTCGCGGGCAGAAATATCCTGGCGATCACAGCAACAAGCAGAGGCATAAGCGCGAGCAGTAGCAGTACAGTCAGACAAATTTTTCCTGCCCGTGTTCGTTTGGCAACGTTTTCATCTATATGTTCAAGTGCGTCGAAACCTATCAGTTCGTTCATCGGGCAATCGAACAGTTCAGACATCTTCTTCAGATAGAACACGTCCGGGAGCGCATTTCCCGTCTCCCAGTCCGACACGTTCTTTTCAGTGGCTCTGATCCTTTCCGCCAGTTCCGCCTGCGTAAATCCTGCAAGTTCTCTTTGCGAACGTATCTTTATCCCGACGTCCGTCATATAGTCTCCGTCGCCTTCCACTTTTATGAAATAGTCTATTTTTACGCCGAGCAGATCCGCTATCTTTTTCAACGTGAACACGTCGGGCACGCTTCTGCCGCGCTCCCATTTGCTGACGTTCTTGTCGCTGACGTACAGTTTTTCAGCAAGCTCTTTCTGAGTCCAGCCGGCTTCTTTACGTTTAGCGGCGATCTTTGCGCCGACTTCTTTGTTCCGATCCATTCCTCTCCTCCGGGTTCTCTGATTAAATTTTATTGCCAAGTCCGGATTTTGTCAATACGTAACGTCGGATAAGCTTCTCTACGATATGTAGAGTGTAAAAAATCCGCGGAGAACAGCGGCTTTCGCGCAAAAAAATCCGCCCCTTTACGGAGCGGATAATATTTCTTTCAGCTTATATCACAGCATGCTCTTTCTGAGTTCTTCTCCACTCTTCGCGCTGAGGTACGCCGGAGGCACGTCAAGCACTGTCACGCAACCGGTCTTGCCCTCTTTGCTCATTCTGGCGACCGCGCGCGCATACGCGACCAGTACGCTTGAAGTGAACGCGGGGTTTGAATCGAGTTTGAGAGAATATTCGACGACGTTGTTGTATTCGTCTTCTGCACCCGTCCTGCCGCTTCTGATCACGAAACCGCCGTGAGGAATACCCTTGTGCTTTTCGTCAAGTTCCTGCTGAGAAATGAAATGCACCGTCGTGTCGTAATCGGCAAAATAATTGGGCATTTCCTTGATCTCTTTTTCTATTCTCGCCTTGTCCGCGCCCTCTTTGACGACGACGTAGCACTCTCTCGTATGTTTTTCTCTCGTCGAAAGTTCGGGGTTCCTGCCGCTCCTCACCGCGTCGAGGGCTGCCGGCACGGGTACCGTGTACTGTCTCGCGTCCTGCACCCCTTCTATTCTTCTTATCGCGTCGGAATGTCCCTGGCTCACTCCCTTGCCCCAGAAGGTGTATGTCGCGCCGCCCGGAAGCACGCTGTCGCCGTAAACGCGCGCGAGGGAGAACATACCCGGATCCCATCCACAGCTGATAAGCGCGAGTTTGCCGTTCCTTTTTGCCTGAGCGTCGACTTCCTTGAAGTGTTTGGGAATGTTCGCGTGAGTGTCGAAACTGTCCACCACGTTGAACGCCGCCGCATACTGAGGCGTCTGTCCGGGCAGATCAGTTGCCGAACCGCCGCAAAGGATGAGCACGTCCAGTTCGTCCTTGTATGCGGGCGCGTTTTCAGCCTTTTCCACCTTTACGCCCTTTGTTATCGGAGTTATCGACGCGGGATCGCGACGGGTAAAAATGACTTTGAGTTCGATATCGGGGTTGTGCATTACCGCCGCTTCAACGCCCTTGCCGAGATTGCCGTATCCTGAAATGCCTAATCTGATCATAGTAAGCTCCTTGAAAAAACTGTTTTAATTATATAATACGGAAGCGGCTTTTGTCCAAAATTTACAGTAAAAAACATGCAAAACAGCAAAAAAAATCAGTGCGCGCTCCTCTCATTCAGGCATGTCACACGCAAAAAGCGGACCAAAACAATAAAAAACTGCGCTGTTTCAACCAGATATGCCGCATTTCAAACCGCCCTCGTTTCAGAGATCTGCCCGGAAAGCGTAAATCATATCCGGCAATAAAAAAGCGGAAAGGACGCTTCCCTTCCGCTTTATCGCACAGTTATTGTCTCACTTTGTGTCCAGCTTTGCAAATACTATCGCGTCGCTGTAATTGACCTTGCCTATCTCCGCGAGTACGAACACGTTGCCGTCCTTGTCCCCGTCCATGCAGGAATATCCTGAAGCGCCGCCGTATATAAGCTTGCTCGTCCATGTCTCACCGTCAGACGTTTCTCCGACTGAAAGGTTTACTCTGGTATAGAAAGAATCCGGGTAGCTGAGCAACAGTTTTCCGCCAGCATTGTAAAGCGAAGCCATGCAGATCGGGGTCTTCAGCGTGGTGAACTTCTCTTTTATATACCACGTCGCGCCGCCGTCCTTTGAATACGAGATCTTCTGGAACTGTCTGGGGTGATAATCGCAGCAGCCGATGCCGTCTCTGACTACGATCGCGACTTCGCCGTTGTCGAGGACAGCCGCTTCGCACTCGTTGCCGCTGCCGGCGACCTCGCTTCTCTTCCAGGTCAGACCGTGGTCGTCGCTGTATATCACGAAAGAATCGCCGTTGTTGCTCGCCGGCACGATGATCCTGCCGTCGTATTCTCCGCCTTTGATCTGCACCGCCTTTCCGGGACCGACCATCAGGGTGTCGGCGCGTACGCCGTCCGCCGCGCCTCTCTTAATATTGGGATCTTTGGGCAGGCTTATGTTTATCGGCTCTTCCCAGTCGAAAGTCAGATCGTCTCTGATCTTTCCGCGGATGTTGAACGTGTTGTAATTGAACCCGGTCGATTTTGTCGCGCTCATGTGAACGATGTTGAGAAGCCCGGTGTCTCTGTCAAGCACCACCGTGGGGTTGCCGTACTTGCCCACTTCCTCGCCGAAAGTGAAGATCGTCTTCTGCTCGCTCCACGTCCTGCCGTTGTCCAGCGAGAACTTGCCCAGCATATCAACCAC
>CALWKT010000053.1 GCA_944381335.1 uncultured Christensenellaceae bacterium | reverse complement strand
AGAATAATACGAACCAGCCCTGAGGCGCGCCTTTTGTGTGTTTTTTAACGATTCTCACTTGAAAATATTATAATATTATCTGCGTTCGTCTCGCTAAAACACTCACTAAAATTCATCGCCTGAGGGTGCCATGCAGTTTCAAGCAGTCAAATTTTTGTTGATACAAGGCAAATGCCGCAGGTAATATTATACATATTATCAAGGCATTTAACGCAGTAGCTACGAAAATTTGCCGCTTTAAACCTTGTTCGTATTATTCTGGTCTGGTATAAATCTGAAGAAAGGAAATATTGATTGTCCGGAAATCCTGATATATTATTCCGGTCCGGTACTGTATTAATTACGGGCGACGTTGAGAGAGGACCCCCGCATTCCTGCGGAGGTCCGACTGAGATGTCAATCCTGGAGCGCGTCGTATCCTTCTTCGCCCGTTCTGACTTTGATCACGTTGTCGACCCTGTAAACGAAGATCTTGCCGTCGCCGTAATTGCCGGTGTAAAGCGCTTTTTTCGCGGTGTCGATCACTTTCTGTACGGGTATGGCTGTGACGACCATTTCGAGTTTGATCTTGGGAAGCAGCTGTACGTCGACTTTTGCGCCTCTGTAATAGTTTGTGAAGCCTTTCTGCATACCGCATCCTTTGACCTGAGTCAGGGTCATTCCGGTGATGCCGATTTCGTCGAGAGCTTTTTTGAGTTTTTCAAACTTGTCGGGTCTGGTTATCACGGAAATTTTAGTAAACACGTGTTCTCCCGAGCCTTCGCTCACCGTTCTGACGGGGACCGCAAGATCTTCGGGCACGTCGTTTTCGGCATATCCGGAGGAGAGTTCAGCCGTACCGTCTTTGGAAAGCATGACCGAGGGTACCGGCATGAAGTCCGCATACGAACTTTCGAGGCCGTGTTCCGAAAGGTCGAGGCCGGCAAGTTCGTCGGCTTCGCCGGCGCGGAGCATTTTGAGTTTTTTCATCACGGCAAAGACGGCGGTCATAGTGACTGCGACCCAGAGCGTGACAGCTACCACACCCAGCACCTGGACGCCGAAGTAAGAGAAAGCCTGAGAAGCGGTCAGAGACTTGTTGTATATAAAGCCGCTCACGATGCCTTTGTCCATATCGAGGATCCCGACGAGCACGGTGCCTGCGGCTCCGCACATGCAATGTACGCCGATTGCGCCCACCGGATCGTCCACGTGAAGTTTTTTGTCAACGAATTCAACGCCGTAGACGATTATGAAGCCGGCAACAGCGCCGATCACAGCCGCGCCGGGGACGGATACTACGTCGCACCCTGCGGTGACTGCAACGAGACCTGCAAGCGAACCGTTCAGAGTCATTGAGACGTCGGGCTTGCCGTATCTTATCCAGGTGATCGTCATTGCGACGATAGAAGCGACAGACGGCGCGACGGTGGTGGTGATGAACACTCTGGCAACGGAATCGTTGACTGCGTATGCGGAAGAACCGTTGAAGCCGTACCAGCCGAACCAAAGAATAAACACGCCCAGAGCGCCAAGGGTAAGAGAGTGCCCGGGGATCGCTTTGCTTTCAAGGACGGGGCGGCCTTTCTTGTCCAGTACCGCCGGATTTTTCTTGTATTTTCCAAGGCGCGGACCTATCATAGCGGCGCCGATGAAAGCCGCGACGCCTCCGACCAGATGTACGGCTGTCGAGCCGGCAAAATCATGGAAGCCGAGCTGAGAAAGCCAGCCGCCGCCCCAGATCCAGTGCCCGGAGACGGGATATACGACGAGTGAAATGACGAAGCTGTATATGCAGTATGCGAGAAAATTCGTTCTCTCAGCCATTGCGCCCGAGACGATGGTTGCGGCAGTCGCGCAAAAGACGAGATGGAACATGACTTTGAGCATATCTCCCGTGGTGAAAGAAGAATAGATCACGCTGAGATCTGCGACGTTGCCTATGACGCCGCCCACGTCGGCGCCGTGCATCAGCCCGTAGCCGAAAGCGAGAAAAGCCACCGTTCCGATGCAGAAATCCATCAGGTTTTTCATGATGATGTTGCCTGCGTTTTTTGCGCGGGTGAAGCCCGTCTCCACCATTGCGAAGCCCGCCTGCATGAAAAAGACGAGGCAGATGCCGATCAGGATCCATACGAAGTCTCCTTCAGACATATCCGAATAGACGGAAGACAAATCGGCTGACAGAATAGTTGTTTTCATAAGAACCTCCTCAAATGAAAAAGGCGCGCCTTGAGAGGGCACGCCTTTGTGCTTTTTTATATCCGTATTTGTGTTTTATATGAAAACAGGCGCTGTGGAAAACCACAACGCCCTTGCTGTATAGTCCAAGTATATGAGCGAAAAATCCTTTTGTCAAGCGGAAAAACAAGATTTTTTCAAATATTTTCAATACTTTTTTGCAAAGGAGAAAAAGGCATAAATTATAATATCTGCGCGTTGTTTTCGCCTGCGAATGAAGGAAAACCTGCCCTTGCCGTTCCGGCTGACAAATGCGGTCATCCCCGCCGATGTTGAGCGCGCACGGCGGGAAGGCGACTGTTTTTAACCGCTTTTTGCGTTTCCCAGGGTAACGGCGCGAAAAGCGTCGAAAATCACGGATTCGTCGCCTTCGCAGTTATTCTTTACCCAGAGCAAGGTTATGTTGGAAATTGCCCCTGCGTAACCTGCCGCCTGATAGGGGTTGTCGTTTTCCAGGTCGCCCGTAAAGTGCTTCGACAGCGCAGAATCCACAAAATCGAAATAGATGTATTCAAGACGGGCTTTGCAGAGAAGTTTTAATTTTTCCCGATATTTTCTTATGTACGAGACCACTCTTTTTATTATGTCTTCATAGTCTTCGACAGAGCGGGGACGATAAATCTGTTCAGAAGAAAATTCTGCTCCCGTTCTGTTCAGAAAATACTTTATCACGTCTTCTTTCGAGGAGAAATATCTGTAAAAAGTGGCTCTCCCGACCCCGGCTTTTTTCGCTATGTCGGAGACGGTTATTTCGCCGTAAGGCCGGCTTGCCATGAGTCTGAACAGCGCTTCGGTAACATAGTGTCTTGAATAGTCTTCGCGCGGAATATCCATGATACAAAAATCCTCCTTTTGTCTCAATCCGCGAGACAGAGCGGCAGAAGGTGTCCAAAACGCGTTTCAGGCGCTTGAAATTCTGATTTTCATATATTACGATACACTTGTCTCACGGAAATGTCAATACAGGCTGACCGTGAAAAATTCAAGGAGGACGAAATATGCAGGACAGAAATTTTACCGTTTACGAGTACAGAACGGAGACGGTGAGGGCAAAGGACCGCGCCAGGGCGGTAGACGAAGCAGAGGCTTTCGGTTGGGAGGCGACCGAAACGCAGAGAGCGATCGGAGACTGTTGCAACATAACTTTCAGGAGAGATCGCAGGATTGAACACAGGGCGGAACTGATCAGGCTGGAAAAGCGCGTGAAAGACGCGAGAGAACAGGTATCCGCACTCGAACGCAGTAAAACAAGGGCGGCGCAGATATTCGGGTGGATATTCGGCGTCTGCGCGGTGCTTATCGCAGGAGGCGGGATGAGCCTCGTCATGGCGTCAGAGCCCGAGCTTACTGAAATGATCGTCGGGATAATACTCGGCGTGATCGGCATCGCCATGTGCTGTCTGACCTATCCCGTATATGTGAAGATCGTGCTGAAAAAGACGAGAGAAGTCTCCCCCGCCATAGATTCCGGAGAAGAAGCGATAGCCAATCTTCTCGAACAAGGCAACGATCTTCTGATGAACAAGGACATCTGACAAAAGAAGGAGAGCGTTCTGAAAATGCCGACTTAGGCGATTCAAAGGACTGCATTGCGGACAAAACCGCCCTAAAGGAGAAAAGACAGTGAAAAAAGACACAAGAGGATATTTATCCGTTGCGATAAGCGCGATCGCCACGTTGGTCAAGATGATCGCCGGCGCAGTGTCGCTTTCGGTATTTACCGTGTTGTCGGCGTTTTATTCGTGCGGATTTTCCATAGCCAAGGCTTTGTGCGTCAAAGGCAGAAAGGAAAACGTAGCCGGCAGGAAGGCGGCGCTTTTTCTTGCTGTGGCTGGCGTCACGGGAGTATCGTCTGTCTTTTACACCGTCGGGGCAGTCAGACAGATACTCAGCCCTGCCGATTTCGGCTACGGTCTTATCCCGGCGATCGCGGTTGCCGCAGTTGCTTTTTACGACCTCATATCTGCGCTCGTCGGGCTTGTCGGAGCGGCACGAAAAAACGACGGCTTCGGCACGGAAATGAAAAGAATAAATCTGTCCGGAGCGCTTGCCGCGCTCGCGCTCGCTCAGACGGCGTTGATGTCCGTTGTCGGAGAGGGAGCCTCTCCGTCCGCGGGAATTTTCGGGATAATCGCCGGGGCAGCTACGGCGATCGGCGCGGCTTTTACGGCGGCGAAGGGGCTGAGCCTTTATTCGGCTGTAAACAAGGCGAAAAGAGCGGCGGACGAAAGAGAGGAAAAAGGTGTCGTCACAAAGCGACAGAGCGAATGATCTCCGCCGTTGCTGTCGGGAATGACCGAAAAGCGCGTCGTTGAAAGTAAAAAAATATGGACAAAACGGCGGTTGCTTCAATGAAAAAAGCTGCGGACGACGCGGCTTTTTTCTTTTGTGTTTCCGACAGAAATTGAAGGAAAAAATGCAGAAAAAAGCGATTATCGAGACAAAAAAACGGCAAAAAAAGAAGACTTAAGATATGCAAACTGCGTAGATGCCACAGGACAAGAAAATTACGTCATAAGCCGAGGTTTTTTCAGAATAAAGGTATGTCGGCTCAAAAATACAGCGCCCGGTCATCAGGTCTGAGCAACCTCGGAAAAGCGGTTTTTAAGGCACGGCGAGCGCCGAAATGTCCATAAAATTGCGGATAAATTGCATATGCGCACGGCGCGCGGAAAAATATCTGAAAAATTTTTAAAAAAGTGATGAAAAAAGTATACGGATTTTGAAAATTTGTAATATAATGTCGCCGACGAAAGGGTTAAAGTTATGAATTTCGCGGGGGCGGAATTGTGAGAATAATTACAGAGGGAATTATTCTATGACCAAGGATCTGACGGTGGGGAAACCGTTCAAGAGCATTTTGTTTTTTACGCTGCCGATTTTTATAGGCAACGTCTTCCAGCAGTTGTACAGTATGATAGACGCGGTTATCGTCGGACAGACGATCTCGGACGCGGCGCTTGCAGGCGTGGGGGCGACGGGCGCGATCTCATTTCTTATCATAGGGTTCGTGCAGGGACTTACCGCCGGGTTTGCCGTCAAGACAAGCCAGCTTTACGGCGCGGGCAACGAGGAAGGCATCAGGAGAAGCATTGCGTCTTCGGTCGCGCTTTCGGTCGCGCTTTCCGTGATCCTGACCTTTGTCAGCGTTTTCACGACGATGCCGCTTCTCAGGCTGATGCAGACGCCCGAAGACATAATTCAGTATTCCTACAACTATATCGTCACGATATACTGGGGTCTGGCGGCGAGCGTTTTTTACAATCTCGCTTCGTCGATACTGCGCGCGCTCGGGGACAGCAAGACGCCTCTCGTATTTCTCATCGTTGCGGCGCTTCTCAACGTGGGCTTCGACTTCGCGTTTATCCTCGGCTTGGGAACGGGCGTGGAGGGCGCAGGCTGGGCGACGGTGCTTTCTCAGGCGCTTTCCGCGATCGGATGTTTTGTTTACATGTTCGTCAGGTTTCCGGTGTGCAGGGTGAAACTCAGACATTTTCTCAACAAGCCGCTTTTCTATCTTCAGCACCTGGCGATCGGCGTGCCGATGGCGCTTCAGTATTCGATCACGGCGATAGGCATGATGGTCCAGCAGACCGCGCTGAACAAGCTGGGCACGCAGGTGGTCACGGCATATACCGCGGCGTCCAAGGTGGACAATCTCGCTCAGCAGAGCATGTCCGCGCTCGGCACGGCGGTGGCGACTTACGCGGGGCAGAACTACGGCGCGGGCAAGTTCGACAGAATACGCAAGGGCGTGACTCAGAGTATGATCATGGGCGCCGTATGCGCGGTCGGAAGTCTTGTCCTCGTGGTCGCGCTCGCGAAACCTCTGACAATGCTGTTCGTCAAGGACGCGTCCGAAGAGATCATTTCTCTCAGCAAGGAATTCCTTCTCTGGCAGGGAGTGTTCTACGTTGCGCTCGCGGCTATATTCGTATACCGCAACGCGCTTCAGGGCATAGGAAGGAGCGCGCTGACGATGATTGCCGGAGGGACGGAACTGGTGATGAGATCGCTCGCTTCGATCTTTCTCGCGAAGTGGTTCGGCTTCACCGGAATATGCTTTTCTAGCCCGTCGGCATGGGTGGGAGCGGACGTGTTCCTGCTGATCGCGTATTTCGTGATAATGCACAAAGTGATAAAGAAGGCTATGCGTTCGGGGGCGGAAAATCCCGTTACCATGGTCTATCAGAAAAAGGGCGTGCCCAACGACGGCAAAGTTCAGCCCGTGCCCGAAACGCAGGATCAGCCGGAGAGTGGGACGGAGCAGCCGGATGCGGAAGAGTGCGGAAAAGAAAAAGTGAGAATGAGCGGAAAAGCGCTGGCGGGCGGCGCGGCTGAATGAGAAGTTCCGGAAAAAAATCATTGTTTACAAACGGAAAAGTAACTGAAAAGACGGTGAGGACCGTCTTTTTTCGTGATCATTGAGAGACCGCGCGCCTTGCGGCGGAAAGCAGAGAAAGGGAGGGATCCTTGCTGTCGAGAGAATAATGCCACGCCGCGATCCCGGCAAGCCCGGCGTCGAGCGCGAATACCGCTTTGTCCGAGACGAGCTGTCTGCCGTTGAAATAGCAGGGTTTGTATTCCCCTCCGCAGTCAGCCTTTGTCGTGTTTGCGAAAAAAGGCAGGGAGTCGGCGTATTCGGCGTAGAAGGGGGAGTGCTTTGAGCCGTCGAGAGGCTTGGAGTACAGCGGGATCCCCAGTTTTATTCTGTCCGAAGGGATCCCTTCTTCTTTAAGCTTTCTTATCTGAGAATATGCCGTGTAAAAGGTCGAGTGGCAGCCCCTTCCGTCCGGGGAGTCGTATGCCATAAGGACCAGGCTGTCGAAACACCCGAGAGAGTCTGCGCTCAGCCGTTTCTTGTCAACGCACCACGAACTGACCGCCGCGGAAAGGGATTTGTCCGCGGGAAGAAGTTGTTTGAAAGCGCGGCAAAAACCGGTGAAAAGGGAATAATCTTCTTTAGAAGAAGGGTATTCGTAATCGAACGAGATCCCGTCGAGGGAGTAATCGTTTACGAGCGCAAGCAGAGAGGAAGAAAGACGGTCTGCGTTGGAAAAAGCGCCCGAACAGCGCTGTTGAACCGTAAGTCCGTCTCCGTCGCGTTCTCTGTCTCCGAGCACGGTCGCGAAGATCTTCGCGCCGGGACAGGCGTTGCGCAGATTTGAAACGCACGTCCTGAGGACGTCTTCGCCTTCTATCCTTTTGCCGTCCAGGTAGTAGTCTGGGAAAAAGACGTTGCCGTCCTTGTCGAGATATGCGGAGTATATTATGTCGAACACGTCCGACGGAGCGCCGCCCGGAGATAACGTATACGCGCTTTTTGCGGTGACGTAAGAGGTCAGAGAAAAACTACGCGTCCGGCGCGGAACGAAATACGCTTCCGCTTTGCCGAAAGCCCACCCTCCGTCCGAACTGAAGGAGAGGATTATTCTGTCCGTCGTGACTGCGGGAAAGGTGCAATAGCGGTATCCGCCTATGAAATCGTTGCCGTAAAAAGGCGACGGCGCGCCCGGCAGAGACAGAGAAAAAGAAGTGATCCCGGCAGAAGTTTCTCTGAGCACTAGCCGGTTCAGAGTGACCGTCCTGCCCAGAAAAAGCACGGTTTCTCCGTCTCCTTCTCCGCATTTTTGCGAAAAGGAGTGCTTTGCGGCGAGATCTGAGTATTTTCCGCTTATTTCCGCAAAGGTCGGGTCTGTCTGCGTACACGAAAGCGCCGGAAGCGATACGAATATGGCGATCGCGACGATCAGCGCCGCGGCAAAGAGACGTTTCATGTCCTTAGCGTGCGTAAAGAGACTGAAACAATGCGGCGAGGGAAATATCTTTTTTCGAGGGCGCGTAAAATGAGGAGAAAGCCGCCGCGGAAAACGCGCGACACGGCGGGAAAAAGAGAAAAAACGGCGGTTTGGGCGCAGAAAAGCGGTAAACAGGCGCGACCCGGCGAGGGCGTTTACGGCGCCTTGAGGACAGCCCGAGACAAAAAAAGTTTGCAATGCGGCGATTTTATTGTATAATAAGATAAATCGGTATGCGCGTATGCGCGCCGGAAAGGAGAGTTTCGGCTGAAGTCGGAATATATGGATACAAAGAGGTTTGTAAAAAACGTCAAGGACAGAGTTTTCACTCCGATAAGGCTCGTGATGCTGAGCTTCTTCGTGATCATCGTCGTGGGCACGTTGCTGTTGCTGTTGCCTTTCGCTACGAAAAATTCCGGTTCGCTTTCGTTCATCGACGCACTTTTCACCGCAACCAGCGCCACTTGCGTTACAGGTTTGTCAGTAGCCAGTCTGCATGACGATTTCACCGTGTTCGGGCAGGTGGTCGTTCTTTTGCTCGTTCAGCTGGGCGGTCTCGGATTCATGACGCTTACGTCCACGGTCTATATCCTGATAAGGCACAAGATCTCTCTGAGAAAGAGACTGAGCATGAGAGAAGATCTCTCTCAGCCGGGGATGGCAGACCTGAAAAAGCTGACGCTCGATGTGATAAAGCTGACCGCGGCGGCGGAACTTACCGGCACCGTCCTGCTCGCGATCGGATTTTCACGCTATTACGGGTTCGGACAATCTCTGTGGTACGGTCTTTTTCACAGCATAACCGCGTTCTGCAATGCGGGCTTCGATATAGTGAGCGGTTCGTCGTCGCTGCAGACGTTCAGTTCCGATCCCTATATCCTTATAGTT
>CALWKT010000052.1 GCA_944381335.1 uncultured Christensenellaceae bacterium | reverse complement strand
TTTCAGCTTTTTGTAACCCGAAAAAGTACAATCTATCTTTTGTACGTCCTCAGGCACCGTTATTTCCCGTATATCGTCGGGCAGACTTGTCCACGTCAGGCAGACTTTGCCTTCACTCTCTTTTTTTCCAAATTCAGTCATGACGATTTCCTCCATAAAAGACGAAAATACAGTATAAATTTTACCATACGGCGCACCCGATTGCAATAAAAAGACGATATTCCTTAACATTC
This sequence comes from uncultured Christensenellaceae bacterium, assembly GCA_944381335.1. The sequence goes on along the minus strand of CALWKT010000052.1, from coordinate 11,020 downwards.
TGCCACTTACGTATATAAAAAACGAGGATCTCTCCTCGTCTTTTCTCTTTATTTGCAAAACCTTTTTCTTTATCTTACGATAAGCGATCTGCCCGTCATCTCCTTGGGGATCTCGACGCCCATCACGTCGAGCATCGTCGGAGCGATGTCGCACAGCTTGCCGCCGTCCGCAAGCGCCTTCACGCCGTCCGCGCCGATCACGAGGAAGGGAACGGGGTTGGTCGTGTGCGCGGTGAACGGGGTGCCGTCCGCCTCAAACATATAATCCGCATTGCCGTGGTCTGCCGTCAGAAGCGCCTGACCGCCGACCGAAAGTATCGCGTCGATGACCTTCTGCACACATTCGTCGACGACCTTGACCGCCTTCTGAGCCGCTGCCATAACTCCGGTGTGACCCACCATGTCGCAGTTGGCGAAGTTCAGGATCATCACCTCGTACTTGCCGCTCTTAATCTCCTCCACCGCTCTGTCGCACACTTCGTACGCGCTCATCTCCGGCTTCATATCGAAGGTCGCGATCTTCGGGGAATCGATCAGGATCCTGTCCTCGCCCGGATTTGCCGCCTCAACGCCGCCGTTGAAGAAGAAGGTCACGTGAGCGTATTTCTGCGTTTCCGCGATCCTGAACTGTTTGATATCTTTTTTGGAAAGATACTCGCCCAGCGTGTTGACGTAAACCTCGGGTCTGAACGCGACGTCCAGGAAATCGTTGAACTTGACGTCGTACTGAGTGAACGAAACGTAAACGGGAGCAAGGAATCCCTTCTTTCTCGGGAAAGACGGGAACTCGGGCATGATGAACGCCCTTGAGATCTGTCTCGCCCTGTCGGGTCTGAAGTTGAAGAAGATCACGCTGTCGCCTTTGTCGACCGTCGCGACCGGCGCGCCGTTCTCCGTTATCACGACGGGCACAACGAATTCGTCGGTCACGCCGTTTTTATAGCTGTTTTCCATAGCCTCGACGGGATCTTTCTCGAACACGCCCTCGCCGTCCGCGAGCGCCGCGTAAGCCTTTTCCACTCTGTCCCAGATGTTGTCTCTGTCCATAGCGTAAAATCTGCCGCTGATCGTCGCGATCTTGCCGAAATTCTCTTTTTTCATGAAATCGACCAGTTCTTTGACAAAACCTTCGCCGCTCTTGGGAGGAACGTCTCTGCCGTCCATAAAACAGTGGACGTAGACCTGCGAAAGGCCGCGCTGCTTCGCCATCTTTATCAGCGCGAAAAGGTGGTTGATATTGCTGTGCACGCCGCCGTCGGAAAGAAGTCCCATAACGTGAAGCTTCCCGCCGTTCTTTTTCGCGCTGTCCATAGCGTTTACGAGCGCGGGATTTTCAAAGAAATCGCCGTCCTCGATAGACTTGGTTATCCTGGTCAGTTCCTGGTAGATTATCCTGCCCGCACCGATATTCAGATGCCCGACCTCGCTGTTGCCCATCTGCCCTTCGGGGAGACCGACCGCGAGACCGCTCGCGTTGAGCTGAGTAAACGGATATTTCTTCTCCATAGCGAGAACGTTGGGAGAAGTCTCGGGCGAAATAGCGTTGTTTTCGCCGAACTTGTTGATGCCGTAGCCGTCCATGATGATAAGACCGGTAAATTTCATATCTATACCTCTTTTGCCCTTGCGGGCGCAAAATTTTTTTCGCTGTAATTGTAGCACACGCGGATATTTAAGTCAACGTTTTGCGCGGGTAACGCGCGCGCCGTCATTTGACGAAAACGTCGTCTCCGAGCGATGTCACAGTTGACGGGATCGCCACTTCGCCAAGCGAGCCGCAGTATGCGAACGCCCTGCTTCCTATCTCCGCCAAGCCCTCGTTGAGTCCGACAACGGAAAGCGCTCCGCAGTACATGAACGCGTTTTCGCCAATCTTCCTTAGCGAAGACGGACAGACGAGAGAACTCAATGCCGTACAGTTCGCAAACGCCCCGGTCAAGATCTCCTCCACACCCTCAGACAAGCCTGCCTCTGCAAGTTGCGAGCAATTCAAAAATGCGAATTCTCCTACACGGGCGCAGGAAATCTGCACTTCTTCAAGATAAACCGCACCGGCAAACGCGTACGCCGCGATCTCCGCAATTTCTTCTCCCGTCGCAAACGAAGCCTGTCTTTTACCCGTCGGATAAGCGACGAGAACGGACTTGTCGGCAGAATAGAGAACGTCGCCTTCCGATATAAAACTTTCGCTTCCTTCCGATACGATAAATGCAGTCACGCCTGTTTCGGAAAACGCTCCGTAGCCTATCTCCGTCACCGTTGCCGGGATCGCAACCTCTCCGCCGAAAGCGCTCTTTGCAAACGCTGAAACGCCTATGCTCTCAAGCGCGCCGTCCTCAAACGAAAGCGAAGAAAATTTCACGCTGCCGTCGATCGAATAAAGAAGATAATCGGGAACGCGTTCAACTTCTTTGCCAACAACAAAAACCGAACCTTCGGCTCCCGCGCCGGAAAAAGCCGTCCCGCTGATCCCCTGCGACTGCGCGCTCTGCGCGCGGTATTCCACCCTTTCGAGCTGCGCGCAGTCCTCGAACGCTTTTGCGGAAAGCGTGACTACCGACTGAGGGATCACGAGCGTTTTTATCGCGGTGCCGGCAAAAGCCTGAGCTCCCACAGTCGTCAGACCGCCGCTCAGGCTGAAGTCCACGCCCGTCAGATATACCTCTCCCGCGCCTGTCGCGTCAAAAAGTCTGGGCGGCAGGACCCGGACGTTTTCTCCCGTCACGAGGGTAAGCCCTCCGAGCGAACCTGCGCCGTCAAAGACGCAATTGTCAGAAATGAGCGCCTGAGCGTTGACGGCGTTGTAATATACGGTTTTTGCAGATGAACATCCCGCGAACGCGCGCTCTCCGATCAGGACGACCCCTTCCGGGATCACAATGTTTTCAAGCGCGACGCAGTTCTCGAACGCGCTTTTTCCTATTTCCGCAAGATCTGACGGAAGTTCAGCATGCGTAAGCGCCGCGCAGTTTTCGAACGCGCCCTCTCCTATTTCAATCACTCCCGAAGGAAGGGAAACTCCTGTGAATCCGCTGCCTGCGAAAGCTCTTTCTCCAATGCGTTTTATCCCCTGCGGGAAGGTCAGCTCTCCGCCGTCATAACCGACGTAAGCGAGCGCCTCCTCGCCCGTTTTGTCAGTGACGAAAAGCCCGGCGCAGGAAAAAGACGGGTTTCCGTCTGTAAATTCAAGCGTTTTGAGAAGCGGAAGATCTGCAAACGCCTCCCACTCTATGTCCGTGCAGTAATCGCCCAGTCTGACGCAGGTCAGCTGCGGCACACGGGCGAAAGCTCCGTCCAGCACGCCGTCTATCGCAAATACTCCGCCCCACGTGGACGGTATGACGATCCAGTCGAACGGATACGCCGCCGAAACGTCGGCAAGATACAGCTTTGAATTCCCCACCTTGAATTCGAGAGTGAGGAACCCCAGCGCAAACAGCCCTTTCTGTTCTTCGTCCGCCGGCTCGTAACTGAGCGTGACCGTCACGTCTTCAGTGACTGCCGTGTAATCGCCCTCGGTTTTGAGCGCGTAAAGTTCGTTCCCTTCCGCTTTGTACGACGCGAGCGGCAGAAGCGCGCTCTTGCCGTCCTCCACCTTTTGCGTGGAGACGGTCTCCCCGTCCAGAACAAATGTCACGGTGTGGACTTTTGCTCCCTGCTCCGGGTTGTCCTGATCTTCCTGTCCGTCCCCGTCCGACCCGTCCTGGTCCGACCCGTCTCCTTCCTGACCGCCTCCGTCATCCGGGGTTTCGGGAAAATCGTCTCCGCCCTGCGGCAACTCGTTCCACGCCGCGTAAAGCGAAACGTCCGTCTTGTCCTCTTTGGCAAGAAATTCTTCAGCGACGAAAGGAATAGTCAGCTCCTCGTCGTAAAACCAGCCGACGAAAGAATACCCGTCTTTTTCGGGATCCCGCACCATCGTAAGCGTATCTTCAGAACATATTGACATGCCGTAAAGCGAACCGTCGACGTAAAAACTGATCCTGACGCTCGCCGTCTCCCCTTCCTGCGGCTTTGAAGGAAGCTCGGTCTCGGGCGCTTTTTCGCATGCGGAAAGACATGCCGCCATCGCCGCGACGACAAATACGACAACAAGCAAAAACGTCGCCTTTTTCATACCGTCTCTCCTTTTTCTTTTATGCGCATATTGCGCGAGCGTAACGAAAATCCGTGCCGCGCCTTTTAATCTCTCATGACCGGAACGTCGAGCGCGTGGCTTTCTTTTACCGCCCTTATCAGTTCCTCGACGCTCTTTGCCGCATATACGTCCAGTTTAAGCTGTTTCCCTCCGCGCAGACCTTTGCAATAACACGCCACGTGCTTTTTCATGTTGTTCACCACGTATGTGTCTGAATGGTATCCGCTCAGGATAGCGACGTGTTCAAGCACGATATCTCTGACCGTTGCGTAGGGAAACTCCTTTCCCGTGATCTCTGCAAATATCTGCGGGTTGCCCATCGCTCCCCGCGCTATCATGACTCCCGCCGCACCCGTATGCGCTTTTATCTTCAGATAATCTTCCCGTGAAAAGACGTCGCCGTTGGCAATGACGGGAACGTCCGCCGCGCGCACGACCTCAGCAATATAATCCCAGTCTGCCTTTCCTTCGTAAAACTGCTCGCGCGTCCTGCCGTGAACGGTCACAGCCGCCGCGCCGGCGTCCTGCATATACCTGATAAAATCAACACCGGTACGTGAATTTTTTTCAAAACCTATCCTGAATTTCACGGTTACGGGCTTACCGCATCTTCTCACCGTTTTTACTATCTTCGCCGCAAATTCCGGATCCTTGAGGAGCGCGCTGCCCTCTCCGTTGGACACGATCTTTCTGACCGGGCAGCCCATATTTATGTCCACTATGTCGAACTTTTCAAGCGCCTTGCTCTCCGCCGCCCTCGCGAGTATTTCAGGGTCGCTGCCGAAAAGCTGGACCGCCCGCACTTTCTCCGCGTCCGTCGTGTGCAACAAGTCCTCGGTATGCTCGTTGCCGTAGATAAGACCCTTTGCGGACACCATCTCGGTATAGGTCAGCCCCGCGCCCGCCTCGGCGCAAAGCGACCTCAGACCGACGTCGCTGTACCCGGCTATCGGGGCGAACACCGCGTCGCCCGGGAGAGTTATGCCGTCAATCTTCATTCTTCGCCTTTCTCCACAGTTCGTCCAGTTCCTCGGGCGTGCACTCGTTCATCGGTTTTTTGCAATGCGCCTCGACGTATGCGAAACGCTTGCAGAATTTTTCCGTAGCCGACGCAAGCGCGACCTCGGGATCCACCTTGAGAAGCCTCAGGACGTTGACCGCCGCGAACAGCACGTCGCCGCCCTCTTCTTCCCTCTTTTCGGGAGAAGCGGACAAAACTTCTTCGATCTCTTCGCTCAGTTTCTCCGCCGCCGCTTTCACGCCGTCGAAATCCATGCCCGCTTTTGCCGCCGTCTTCTGTATCTTGCACGCCCTCATGAGCGCCGGAAGCCCTGAGGACGTCTTGTCCATCTTGTCAGAGAAAGACGTGTAGTGCTTCTCCTTGCCTTTCGCCCTGTCCCAGGCGGCTAGACCTTCTTCCGCGGTGCGCGCGACCACGTTGCCGAACACGTGCTCGTGCCTGCCGATCAGTTTTTTGCAAAGCGCAGTCGCGACGTCGTGAGCGTCGTACTCTCCGCAATCCTCGGCGATCACGCAATGGAACGCCGCCTGAAGCAGGACGTCGCCCGTCTCCTCTATCATATTGTCCAGGTCTGCGCCGTTGATCGCGTCAACGAGTTCGTAAGCTTCCTCGATCACGTTCGAACGTATGCTCTCGTGCGTCTGCGCCCTGTCCCACGGACAGCCGTTTTCTCCGCGCAGTCTGTATAGCAATTCAATGACGTCGCCGAAATTGTAACGCTTCTTTCTGAGATATTCCCTTGCCGGGCAGTAAACGGTGGTGGCATAACCGAATTTTTTGCCGAAATCCATCTCCGAAACGACTGTCTTTTTGCCGGAGACGTAAACTTCTTCGTCCTCTCCGACAAGATCGGCAAGCCTCAGCTTGACTTCCTGAGCTATGTACCTGTCGTCGACGTCGGTTATCACAAGCGGGAGCGAGCCGTCGAAATCGAAAGACCTGTTCCCGGTCAAATCGTAAGCGCTGAGGAAAACCGCGCCGGTCGTAAATCCCGCCGCGCAAACGGCGCGCGATACCGAAGGATATATCTTCACGTCGGTGCGGGAAGCGAGAAGCGCCACGGACTTGTCGTCGTAACCGCTGCCGTTCACGCAGTATACCGTTCTGCCCCCGGACGACAACAGCCTTTCCACGATCTTTTCGTCAAGATCGTCGAAGTTTTCCGCGCTCTCGTACACGTCGTCCATCGTCGAGACCTGCCTGCCCTCGAAATATGCAAAAGTGTCAGTCTGCGCAGTCTTTACGAAGACGTGCTTCGCCCTGTCAACGGCTTGCGCTCCTTCGAGCGTTATCTGTCCTTTCCGACAACCCAACCCTACGACTTCAATCATTTTCTTCTCCTTTGCCGGCGCTTTTCTGCGTTATCAGAAAGCTCTTTTTCAAAGCTCCCGTTGCCGCAAGCAGCGCGAAATAAACCGCCGCGCCGACTACCGCGCCGACCGCCAGCCGCGCGTACCCGTTGCCGAGCGCAAGCGCGACTATACGTATGCATACGCTCATTATAACACTTGCGAGCACAATTTTACCAGCCGTTTTGACAAGCTCGTTGTTTTTTCCGACAAGTTCCACATATCTGACCAGCGAAAGCGCCGCCGCAAGCGCATACATGCACAGCTGAGAAACGGGCGCCGCGGCAATTCCTATGCGCGGCAGAAGCAATATCTGAAGCGCCGTCTTGAACGCGACCGAGACCGCAAGGTAAACCGCCGCGCTTTTGCCCGACCCGAGCGCCTGGAGTATTCCGGAAAGCAACTGCACGAGAGAAGCGGCGACGACGTTGACCGCCTGAAGCCGCAGAACGTAAGCCGCCAGTTCAGCCTCCTCTGCCGAAAATCCCGGGTAAAGCAGACCGATCACGTCCGAAGAAAAGACGAGCAACGCAAAAAAACATGGAACGGATACCGCAAGGCATGCGCTCAGCGTACGCCCGGTGTAGTCGTTGACCGAAACGTAATCCCCTTTCGCAACTCCGGACGAAATCCTGGGGATCACGGCAACGGCGAGCGCAAGCGACACCACGACGGGGAGATTGACGACCGTTCCGACCGCGCCGCTGTATATGCCGTACGAAGCCGTAGCCTGATCAAGCGAAGCGCCGCCCAAGGTCAGGAACCTGACGATCAACACGCTGTCAAGAAAGCCGGAGACAGGGAGCACCAGCGCCGCCGCAACGATCGGAAGCATGCTCTTCACGATGTCATAATATATACGTTTATCTACACGGGTACGGAAAAATTTTTCTTTCCCGACGCTTCTGCGATATGCCGTCGCGGTGAACGCAAGCCCTGCGAACTCACTCACTGTGACTGCAAACAGCGCGCCGTAGACAGCCGCCTTCGCTCCTTTTTTTGCAAAAAAATACGCCGCCGTAAGCCCGAAAACCAGCTTTACGACCTGCTCGACCGTCTGCGAAAACGCATTGACGTTCATGCGTCCTTTTCCAATGAAATAGCCTTTGAAATAAGCCGTAAAAGTCACGGCGAAAACTGCCGGCGCGATCACCGTATACCCCGTCCACGACGTCGGCCTCGCCTGAAGCGCCGCGACCGGATACGCCATAAGCGCGGTGAACACACACCCGACGACCCCCAGCGCGACTGCAATTCTTTTGCACGCCGCGCGCGTATAGGGGATGTCCGCGCCCACCGCGTCGGCATATGCGACGTAGCGCGCCACCACGGTGGGGACCGCCGCTCCGTACAAGGTCAGAAAAAGCGCGTATACGGGGAAAAAGGTCTGGTACAGACCTATCCCTTCCGCGCCGAGCACGTTGGTCAGCGGGATACGGTAAAACGCGCCGATGACCTTGGAGACCATTCCGGCAACCGCAAGCCCTGCCGACGAGCGGACGAGCGAATTGCCTCGCTTTTGCCTCATCACTCCAGAGTAGCCGCGATCATATCTGCGGCAAGCGCGCAGAGCCTCGCTTCGGTCGCTGATATCGCCGCGTCCGAACACAGCAGCACGCCGCCGTAAAGATCTCCGCCCACGATCAGCGGCACGATGTGCTGATTCTTACAGTTGGCGGGCACGTCGTTTACTATCTGCACGGGAGTTTCGGGCGCGCCCGCTTTGCGGCGGTCAAGGACGCTGTAAAGTCTGTCGCTTATCTCCTCTCCCACCAGTTCCCTGAACGGCGCGCCGCTTGCGCCGAGCACGGTAACGCTGTCGCATATGACCGCACCCTTCCCTGTCGCCCGGCTTAGCGCGTCGCAATACGCCTGCGAAAAATCATCGCCTGATCCGAGCGCGCTGTAACGCCTTAGCACGAGCGAGTCGTCGCCCGTGGTAAATATTTCCATCTGCTCCCCCTCTTTGAGTCTGAGGGTTTTTCTCAGCTCTTTGGGTATGACTACCCTGCCGAGTTCGTCGATACGTCTCACGATTCCCGTTTCTTTCATTTTGCCTCCGTTATCGCGTTTAGTATCTTCAAGGCGAAAATAAATATTCAGCAAACGTGATCTTTTCGCGCGTCCTTTCGTCAGACTATCTTCGAAACGTCGTAACCTGTGTACCCCTCCATCTGATAGACAGTCGTGGTATTGTATTCGGGATTGTAAGCATACACCCTCATATATTGCGCGGGAACATACAATCCGAAACTGCCGAACGCCGTTGTAAAATCGGGATAAACCGCCTTCTGCGGAGTTCCGGACAAAAGAAGGATCGCCTGAAGATTACTGAACGCGCCTATAAACTCGTGCGTTACCACGTTGCCTTCTACTGCGAGCGCGCATACCGACGATATCCCGTCCGCAACGCAACTCAACGAACAGCAGAGATCGCCTCTTACGACGACCTGATATATGTCCGTTATGTCTTCGAAAGTCATGTCCAGCCCGTTTGCAACAGTAAGATCCACAACCAGGTCTCCGCTTTCCGACATATGCGCCCCGGCGAGTTTTGCGTTCTTTTTACGAATAAGCGACGATCCGCCGGTAAACGTCACGCTTGCGTAAGGAACGACGTAGCTTTTCGCTATTACGTTTACGAACGCGTAATCTTTTTCGTTTACGTATACCGTAAGCGCAGGTCTTACGGGCGCGGAAAATCTGACCGTCTCCACCTCCTGCCCGTCGAAGGTAAAGGGCAGATATACCTTTTCAATATTCTGCGTTGATACGGTAAATACGCCGTTTTCAAAAGAAACGCCTTCGGCGTTGCGGACGTCGGCATAAAGCGTGACGTTTTCTTCTCCTACGACGTCGGAGTCGAAATTCCAGTGCCTTCCTTTTGCGGGACAGTACCACCCCGAAAATACCGTATCGGAAGGGAATGAGATGACCGGCTCAGGCAAAAGTTTGCCCTTCACCGCAGTATAAGAAATCACCCTGTCTCCGAAAAAAACGAAATCGACAGCTGCGGACGGATATACCTTTGCAAGTTCAAGTATTTTTTCTTTGACGACTTCGTCCAAGGAATCTCTGACCATGTTAAATACGCCTTCGATCTGTTCGTTGAGTTCGTGAGCCTTTAAGGTTTCAGAAGCCAGTTCTTCGTTCAGATTGTCAGCCGTAAGTACCGCGGCGGAAAGCTCTGTCAACACGTTCGCAGGCTCTGTCACCTTGGTTTCGAGGGCGTTTACCGACGCGGCGACCTCGAAAATGCCACCCACTTTTCCTACGCTCTTCGTCACCACGTCCGCGCGCGTCTTTTCGAATATCACAAGCTGCGCCTCAACGTAACCTTCGTATCTGGTAAGACAGTTGGGGATCTCGAAATTCAGCCCGTCCTCCCCGTACTCGAGAGAAGGCGAAGAATAGGTCGCTTTGACCGCGCCGCCGTGAGTCACGCAGACGAAATCGATGTAATATCCGTGCGAAGCGGGATCGGTCATCCCCACGCATTTTATATTGATCTTGTCCGAAAGATTGTTGTTCTGCGCGACTACGTAGCGATGGCGACTGACTAGCGACGAGTTGTCTTTATTGTATGTGCAATAAATTACCATTTGCGCTCCTTGAGGGGGGAAAGAAGCATAGCCGACACCGCAAATATATAACGCTTTTCCTTCAACGGCAAGCTTTACTGCCACAAATTTTTCCGCCCACTTCCGCTTGAATCCCGCATCCCCGCGCGGCTTTGCCCGGAAAAAAGATCCCAACATAAAGCTGGTTCTTTGACTCGGAAATAAATAATATTTAACTAAGAAAGCCAAACCAATTGCCGAAAACCTGACCGGGCACAGACCGAATCCCGAAAAGAAAGCAAAAACCCGGTACCGAACCGGGCACAGACCGAATCCCGAACAGAAAGCACAACTCAAGAAACCAAACCGGGCACGGCTGAATCCAAAGCAGAAAACACTACCCAGGAACCGAACCGGGCACAAACCGAATCCCGAACAGAAAACACAGTCCAAGAAATCAAACCTGGCACGGCTGAATCCGAACAGAAAGCACAGCCCAAGAAACCAAACCGGGCGCAGACTGAATCCCGAACCGGAAGTTGAACTTGAAAATCAAAACCGACTAACACCTATAAAAATAAACAGGTTTAGTTAAATAACAAATCAACGTTACGCGCACTCTTTGACAGCCTGTCTAAAAGCAATTGTTCCGCTGAAACGCAACTCCTTCATTGCCTGCCCTCACCCTTCACTCACGATTTTACCAATATTTTTGGTAAAAACATAAACGCAGTAATTTCTCTGCTCTGCTTACCTTGATCTTTCTTCGACTTTTACCAATATTTTTTGTAAAACTCACTTGCGTTGTTTTCCTGTCTGCGTTGCTTCAGGTCGGTTTTACCAATATTTTTGGTAAAACTCACTTGCACCGTTTATCTGTATGCGTTACTTCAGGTTGTTTTTACCAATATTTTTGGTAAAAACATAAACACACTGTCTTCCCTGCTTGCCT
>CALWKT010000051.1 GCA_944381335.1 uncultured Christensenellaceae bacterium | reverse complement strand
GAGAAGGGTATACGGTGGTTGCCCCGGCTTTCTGCCGTCGAAGTAACGGGAATAGTTTTCAATGCCGCTGCAATATCCCATCTCTCTTATCATCTCGACGTCGTAACTCACCCTTTCCTGCAAGCGTTGCGCTTCGAGAAGCTTGTTCCTCTTCTTGAAATCGTCCACACATTCTATCATATCCAGAGATATCTGTCTCAGACTTTCTTCCCTCTTTTCCTTCTGCACGACGTAGTGGGAAGCGGGGAAAAGATTGATGTGTTTCAGCTCGCTGATCGGCTTTGCGGTGAGCGGCTCAAACTGGACGATCCTTTCAATCTCGTCGCCCCAGAACTCTATTCTGACGGCGATCTCAGAACTGTCGACGGGAAAGACTTCAACGACGTCTCCGCGCACTCTGAAAGTCGCGCGTTCAAACTCAATGTCGCTTCTCCTGTACTGTATCTCGACAAGTCTGTCTATCAGTTCCTCTCTGTCTATCGTCATGCCGGGGCGCAGCGATATCGCCATGCTGTAATATTCGAGCGGAGCGCCCAGACCGTATATGCACGACACCGAAGCGACGACGATAACGTCCCTGCTCTCGCACAACGCGCCGGTCGCGGAGTGACGCAGTTTGTCTATCTCGTCGTTGATGGAAAGGTCTTTTTCGATATAGGTATCCGTGCGCGGGATATACGCTTCCGGCTGATAATAGTCATAATAGGAAACGAAATATTCGACCCTGTTATTGGGAAAAAACTCCCTGAACTCGTTGCAGAGCTGAGCCGCGAGAGTCTTGTTGTGGGCAATGACCAGCGCGGGGCGGTTGAGCCGGTTTATCGCGTTGGCCATAGTAAAAGTCTTGCCGCTGCCCGTAACGCCCCGCAAGACCTGAGTCCTCAAACCGTCGTTTATGCCTTCGACAAGTTTGTCTATTGCCTGCGGTTGGTCTCCGCACGGCTGAAATTTACTGTGTAGTTCAAACATTTAACCCGCGATCGCCGTAAGTATACGCACAAGCGTAAAGCTCAGTATCGCGCCGCAGACGGTGAGCACCAGCTTGAAAATGATGGCGCGCTTTTCCGCGGCTATCTGCCTTGAAAACGCATAACCGTTCTGATGCAGCGTAAAGCAATAATATTCTTCCCCTTTTTTGTCTGTCGTAATCATCTCAAAAAAGTCCTCGGTCACAAGCGCTTTGAGATTGGATTCAAGCTCGTCGCGCCTGAAGTCGCTGCTCAAGGGTATCTCTTTGAGCAGATCGATCGGACGTATAAGACACACACCCTCCTTGAGGATAGCGTGTGAATAGATGACTTTCATTAGCAGTTTCTGTTTCTTGCTGAGCATAACCTCTTCTCCCGAAAATTACGTGTCCGTGTTGGTTAAAGCCATTAATGTATCGCAAAATGCATTATCAGCGCGACTATCGCCCCGCCTATGATACCGCCCACGACGCCGCCTATCATTCCCCATATGAAACCGAGGGAACGGCTGTGCATTTTCTTTCTCAGATGCTCGAAAAACGAATCGTCCTTGACCACCATAACGGGTCTTCCCGTCGCGTCGGTGCGCACGACCGTCTGACTTTCGTCCCCGACCACCTGCATCGTAGCGAGTTCTTCGTTTACGTTCCTGCCTTTGAGCGTTACGGCAAAACACACCTCTTGTTCGTCGCTGTATTTTACGCTTATACACCCCTGCTGAGCGAGCGAGCGCCAGATCGCCTTACCGGTATCGTCCAGACCGCCGTCGAACACGTCGGTCCAGTCCAATACTTCGTATTTTTCGCCTTCCGTCATCGCACAGAGTCTGGAAAGCAGCTGAACGCCCTCTTTGTCAAGCATTATCTCTCCACCTTTATAACGTTTCTCACTCCGATGACGTTGGAAAGACGGCTGATCTCCTCGATCGCCTGCATCATCGACTTTTTCCTGGTCTCGTGAGTTACGAACACGATCGGGATTATCTCCTTTCCGTCATTCTGTCTCATCTGGCTAATGGAGACCTTGTATTTCTTGAACACAGCCGCAACGTCCGCAATGACGCCCGCGACGTCGTGTACGTCAAGCCTGATGTAATACTCGCTGGGATAGTCCCCGTCTATGTCCTTTGCGGTCATAACGTTGTTCATCTCGCCGTAACGCGCGTGCTTGTCCTGTCTTGCGCAGAACACGATATCGCTGACTATGGCGCTGCCCGTCGGAAGCGCGCCTGCGCCTCTGCCGTAGAGCATTATGTCGCCCACGTTGTCTCCGACGAGGAACACCGCGTTGAAAGAATCGTTGACGTTGGCAAGCGGATGATCCTTGCTGAGGAACACCGGGTTCACTCTCGCCTCTATCTTGCCGTCTCTCTGCTTTGCGATGGCAAGCAGTTTGATTACGAAGCCCATTTCCTTGGCGATCGTGATGTCCTCTTTGGTTATTTTGGTGATTCCTTCCCTTTCTATGAGTTCTACGGGAAGCCTCTTGTTGAACGCGAGCGAAGAAAGTATGCTCAGCTTGTAGCTGGAATCGTAACCCTCTACGTCTGCGACAGGATTTGCCTCCGCATAACCGAGCGCCTGAGCGTCCTTGAGGACTTCAGCGTAGTCCGCGCCCTCCTGGATCATTTTGGAGAGAATATAATTGGTCGTGCCGTTTATAATCGCTTTGATCTCAAGGATCGTATTCGCCTGCATAGCCTGAGTCATCATTCTGATGATGGGCATTCCGCCGCCTGTCGTAGCCTCGTAATAGAGACCTGCGCCCGTCTTTGCAGCGACGTTTTCAAGTTCCGGCCAGCTCTTGCTGAACATCTCCTTGTTGGAAGTGACGATGCTCTTGCCTGCCGCAAGCGCTTTTGTCAGGAAAGTCTTGGCGGGTTCCGTTCCTCCCATACATTCGACGACGATGTCAACGTTGTTGTTGGCGCAGATCTCGTCAATGTCCGCCGCGAAATAGCTGACGTCGAGACCGTATCTCGCGCCCTTGGAAGTGTCTTTGTCAAGGCATGCCACGACCTCTACTTCTACGCCGTATTCTTCAGCGATCTGCTTTTTTCTTTCGATGAGTATCTGCGCGGTACCTCCGCCGACAACGCCCATACCGAGTATTGCTACACCGACTTTTTTCATATATATTCTCCTTTGTGCCCTGAGGCAAAATTTGTTATCCGTGTTGATAAAACGCGTTTTTTGATTGAGCGTATTATTTTTTGTTCATGTCGTAGATGATCTTCAGTCCTTTCAGAGTCAGAGACCTGTCTACGATGTCAAGTATCTTTTCTTCTTCAACGCCCATGATGAGCTGACTGAGACCGCCCGTCGCGACGACCTTGGCGTTCCCGAACCCGGGCTGTTTTCTGAAACCTTCGACGATATATTTGACAAGCCCGGTAAACCCGTAAACTATGCCCGCCTGAAGATTTGCGTCCGTGCTTTTCCCGACGATGCTCTGCGGCTTGGCGAGTTCCACCCTGGTCAGCTTCGCCGTATTGCTGACGAGAGACTCAAGGCTGCTCTTTATGCCGGGGCATATGCAACCGCCCATGAATTCTCCCTTTTCGGATATCAGATTGAACGTGGTCGCGGTGCCGAAATCCACGACGATGCAAGGTCCGCCGTAAAGCTTGTATGCCGCGACGCTGTTGACGATCCTGTCTGCGCCCACTTCCTGCGGATTGGTATATTTCACGTTCAGACCCGTCTTTATCCCCGTGCCGACGGTCATAGGCTTTATGCCGATATAATACTGGCACGCGTGCTCGACCGTGTAGTTGAGAGGAGGACAGACCGACGACATTATGACGCCCGTGATGTCTTTCATGTCAACGCCGCCCACTTTGAACATATTGCTGATCTCTATGCCCAGTTCGTCGGCTGTGCGTGGCACTTTGACGGAAAGTCTCCAGGACTGACAGAGTTTGTCATCCTTGTAGATCCCCAGTTTTATATTGGTGTTTCCGACGTCGATAACGAGTAACATTTCAGCCGTTTTTCTCCTGTTGTTTTCTTATTGCGTATACTATAGGAGGAGTGAGCACAGTCATCACGATCACTTCTATCACGAAATTCAGAGAAACGAGTCCCATCATGAATTCCGGAGTGATAGCGCTGTCCCCCACCGTCCTGCCCTTGTAAAGCAACCATATCATTCCGAGAACGAGCGCCGTATTCGCGCACACTCCCAGCGCGCCCGAAACGCCGTCTATAACTACCGCGAGCGGCTTTTTCACCGCGTTCCGTTTTATCCTGAAATCGGGCTTCGCTATTTTTTGCGAGACTTTTTCTCCGTCCGTATCGTCTGAAGGGACGTCCTGAGGTTCCGCAACCGGCTCCTGCCCGTCAGCGTTCCGCACCCGTTCTGCATTAAGCTTTTCGCGCACCTTATACGCAAGCGCGTAAAGTCCTCTGTTTACCGCCCATGCCACAGCGGGAACGCACATCCTCGGCAGTACCGAAACCAGCGGGTTTCTGAAAAGCGGAGCCGTAAGACTGCCGGCTCCCACCGTGAACGCGCCGATAAGGGACGTGACGCCCATTATCAGACCGCCCAGTACTGCGGTTTTGAAGTCCTGCGTCAGAGCTATGACGAGAACGGGAAGCAACGTCAGCGCAAGCGACGCTGCGCCGAGGTTTATAGGCAACAGACTGAATATGACGATCAGCGCCAATTCGAAAGCCAGAAGCGCTATTCTATGCGATTTTTTCATGACTACCACGCTTGAGTTTGCCCTGCGGCAATACCCATCCTTTCAGGCAAAAATGTAATTTTACGAACATACAACGGCTCAAGCCTGTCGTTGTTCACGCTAATTATACCAAACAAACGCACAATTTACAACTAAATAAAAATATATTTTAACGAAACGCGCGCATATAAAGAATCAGCTTTTTAAAAAGCGATGCGGTAAATTGCGGCGAAGAAGGAAAAGCGGAACTGCCCGCAAGACTTTTTAACCGGATACGACTGTTTTCTATGCGTTCACGCCGCGCATATCCGGAAACAACAAGCCCGATTCTTCAGCAAGACAGTCATCTGACTGAAACGAGAACCGCCAGCAGATATGAAAAGAATATGCCTTTGAGCAGAAAAAGCGCCGCCGACGCCCTGAATTTTTTCATATTCACGACAGCGCAGGCAAACGTCCATGCAACAATTAACGCAAGAACCGCAATCGAAGCGGCAACACTGTTGAGTACGAAAAAGACGTAACACCAGAAGACGTTTAAAACTCCCGAAGAAAGCGGGAGATAAAGCTTGAATCCGCTTGCGCCGCCATAAAACAGAAAGGACAACGCAACAACGTCAGCAACATAAACCAATGCGAAAACGGGCGTATACCATGCGTCGTTGATCGCAAAAACAGGCATGGCGAGAGAGCAATACCACTCTCCCGTATCAACTGCTACCGCCGACGGAAACGCAGACAGCAACACTATTCCCGTTGAAATACAAATCGCCCAGAGACGTCTGACAACCCGCATAAAATACGCTATGCGCCAAAACGCGTAAAAATGCCGGAAAGCTGTCTTTCCGGCGGTATGAATTCTGATGAAAAATGCGTAAAGGTCCGAAGCCTCAAAACGGTATTCAGACTTTCAGTTGAGCTTTTGACCGTCGTCATCAGTCGGTTGTTTCTCTCCGCATCCGGCGCCGTTATCTTTGTCTGAGGGCTTCAGCTTGCCTTTTTTGTAAAAATAATACTGCAACCCGTCCCAGGTGAAATCCACGACCGCGACCGGCAACACTACGTAAAGAGAAAAATGCCAGTAATAATCAGGATATACGGCGACGAAAATCACCCACAGTATGAAAACCACGGGAGTTGCGACCATTTTCCATATCCTGTACGCGAGCGGCTTGACCGGGAGATCCAGCCACCATGTGACGAAATTATACTTTTTCATAAATCCATCATACAACCGACGCGGCGAAATGTCAATCAAAGCGCCTGATTCCCTCAGTATTACCGTTTTTCAGCCTTGCGCCCAGCATGGTAAATTCAGCAATTACCGCCCGGCAAAAACCGCATCCCGGAAACTGCCGCGTACTAGTAATTATCGCATTTTTCGCGACACGTATCGACTTTTCGCCATTTTTTTCTTATCCGACAGCCTAAAAAACTTTTTCACTTTCAAGCGCAAAAACAAAGCCGGCATTGCTGCCGGCTCCGTTCTTGCTTTTTGCAGTATGTATTACTCTTACTTGCAGCCGCAACCGTCGCCGCATCCGCAGCAGCTGAGCGCCACAAGAACAGGAATTATGTTGCAGCAACCCGTGCCGCAGCTCTTGAAACCGTTGCCGCCGCAAAGAAGCAACAGAAGAATGATCCAAAGGCAATCGCAGCCGCCGGACATTCCGCATTCGTTGAAATTGTTCATGTTCGTTCCTCCCATATTGTCACGGGGCTTATCTCATCCCGCTAATTCACAATACGCAAATTCGTGCAAAAACGTTACATCAATTGACAAAGCCGGATAAAATTCTTATAATCTATATGTTAATATAAATTTCAGGCGGATCACCGCCGCGAGGAGCTTATTTATGGCAGAACTCACAATGGACAAACTGGTTGCCCTCTGCAAAAGCAGAGGCTTTATATTCGCGGGAAGCGAAATATACGGCGGACTCGCCAACACGTGGGATTACGGTCCCCTCGGCGTAGAACTCAAAAACAACGTCAAACGCGCATGGTGGAAAAAATTCATCCAGGAAAATCCGCTCAACACGGGTCTTGACTGCGCAATACTGATGAACCCCAACGTCTGGGTAGCAAGCGGTCACCTGGGCGGTTTCAGCGATCCTCTCATGGACTGCAAGAGCTGCAAATCCCGTCACCGCGCGGACAACCTCGTCGAAGATTACATGAAGCGCAAGGGCATTGAACAAAGCATTGCCGGCTGGACCAACGAACAGCTTGAAAAATACATAATCGACAACAAGATCCCCTGCCCCGTATGCGGGAAATGCGATTTCACCGGCATCAGACAGTTCAACCTGATGTTCAAGACCTTCCAGGGCGTTACCGAAGACAGCGCGAACACCGTCTACCTCAGGCCTGAAACCGCGCAGGGAATTTTCGTCAACTTCCTCAACGTTCAGCGTTCAGCACGCATGAAAGTCCCGTTCGGCATAGGTCAGATCGGCAAAAGCTTCCGCAACGAGATCACTCCCGGCAACTTCACTTTCCGTACCCGCGAGTTTGAACAGATGGAACTTGAATTCTTCTGCAAGCCCGGCACCGACCTTGAATGGTTCGCATACTGGAAAGACTTCTGCAAAAAGTGGCTGCTCGACCTCGGCATGGACGAAAACAAGCTCAAACTGCGCGACCACGACAAGGAGGAACTCTGCTTCTACTCCAACGCGACAACCGACTTCGAATTCAAATTCCCGTTCGGCTGGGGCGAACTCTGGGGCGTTGCGGACCGCACGGACTACGACCTCAAACAACACGTCAAAGTCAGCGGCAAGAACCTCGAATATACTGATCCCGTCACCGGCGAAAAATATATTCCTTACGTCATCGAGCCGTCTCTCGGCGCAGACAGAATGGTGCTCGCCTTCCTGTGCAACGCTTACGACGAAGAACTCGTTGACGGCGAGACCCGCGTGGTCCTTCATCTGCACCACGCGCTTGCGCCTTATAAAGTCGCCGTACTTCCCCTTCAGAAGAAGGCGCTCGGCGAAAAGTCGGAAGAAGTTTACCGCGCGCTTTGCAAAAAGTTCTCCGCGACTTACGACGAGGCCGGAAGCATCGGCAAGAGATACCGCCGTCAGGACGAGATCGGCACTCCGTACTGCGTGACCGTTGACTTCGAAACGCTTGAAAACAACACCGTCACCGTCAGAGAGCGCGACAGCATGGCTCAGGTCAGGATCAATATCGACGACCTCGAAAGCTACCTCGCAAAGAACCTCGAATACTGAGAAAAAGAATTTACGCGCCGAAAGGCGCGTATTTTATTCTATACCGCATAACCGAAGGACTTAAATGAACGAAGAAAAATTCACCGGAAAAGCAAAAACGTACGCATCTTCCCGCCCGTCCTATCCCGGCGAGCTTATCGACCTTTTATATCGCGACTATATTTCGCCCGATTCAATCATTGCCGACGTCGGCTCCGGCACGGGAATATTTTCAAAACTTCTGCTTGAGAGAGGAAACGCGGTATTTTGCGCCGAACCCAATGAAGATATGTTAAGTGAAGCGAAAAAATACCTTTCCGGTTTCGATAAATGCGTGTTCATCCATGCCGGCGCGGAAAATACCTCTCTTCCCGACAAAAGCGTAGACTTTATAACCGCAGCGCAGTCGTTTCACTGGTTCGACCGCGAAAAATTCGCCGCAGAATGTAAACGCATCAGCAAAGGAAAGCCCACCGCCGCGCTTATATGGAACGCATACGACGCAAGCGCCGGAGTAATAAGGGAACTTGAACGGATAAATGCAAAATGTTGCCCCGATTTCAAAGGTTTCGCCGGCGGCTCGAAACCGGAAAGCGGCGTTGACGGATTTTTTGAAAAATACACCTCTTTCCGTTTTCAATCATGGCATGCATTTGATTCGGAAACCGCTTTTATTCACCGCTGTTTTTCTTCGTCATATGCACCTGACCCTGAAAGCGTGCGCGGAAAAAATTACGAAAAGCAGATCATGCTGTTCTTCAGAAGACATTCGGTGAGCGGCTATCTGACGCTGCCCGTCTTAACCGTCGCTCATATAGGGGAAGTTAAATAATCTGCAACACTTCCGCGTACTATTAAGCCGCAATCGCAATGCGCTTATTATTAATATACATCTGACAGAATGACCAAGACTAATACGGTCGCCATAAAACCCTTTCAGCAACTCCGTCGCAAAAAAACGACCTCTTTGAGGTCGCATTTTATTTCATAGTCAAAACGTCAATCAAACTTGCGCTTCTTTTCGAAAATGACCTTGCGGCTGAGAAGATTCACGTAAGTGGTCATATACCCTGCCTGCATCCACACTTTTGAAATGGAGTGAGTGTCGGTATTAGACCAATAAGCGCGGTGATTGTAAGCAGACGACGGAAGCGGCTGCCCGATCAGATCTTCTATCTGCTTGAAAGTCATGGTTATACTGTCTCCGCCGTGGTTGTGCAGAAAATCCGCCAGAAATCTGTATTTTCCCTTCACTCCGACGTTGTAAACTTCTTCTTTCTCTCTGGGCGCTTTCTGCACGGGAGCAGACTTTTCGAGCATTGCCTCAAGCCTTGCGAGCCTGTCCTCGAGCGCGAGTATCTGCATTGAAAGTTCTTCAACGGTAATAGCCATAGCTTCCTCCGATAGTATCTTTTCTTGCCTTTTCTAACGGTTACTATTATAACATTATTTTACAGTAAAAACAAGTAAAATCCGCAAAATATATTCAACAATTTACTGTCAGCTTGACCCGACGTAAATCACCTGCTCAAACGAAGAAATACCGAATGATACGACATAAAATCCAGCGTAAATATTCTCCCCGTAGATCTCCTTGAGCTTCGGCTCGCAATTTACGGCGAGACCGACTGCAACAATAAACGCCGAAGTAGTATGCGGCGAAAAAATTCAAACAGAACTGTCTCAGTCGACAAAAATCAGAAGCCGCAACAACACGAGATGGAGATCATGTTAAGTCATAATGTCATACGGTAAAAGCTATGCGACACTTTTCCACGCAACAAAAGTCCTGTCTGAAATGACTTCCTGCATTAAATGCCAAGCGGAACAACGGCAGTACGATGAACGGCTACAATATATTGTCATAGCAAACCCCGGCTGAATCACCGCGGCGCGACAAAAGCCCTGAAGCAAAACCGCCGTGCATAAAATGCCGTGCAACATGGTAACGATGAGGCTGAAATCCCCGGCAAAAGCATACAACTCTTTCACCGGACAGCCGCACAAATCTACCGGTCACAAAATTTTTATTAATATACACAACGCATTATTATTGTGTATTATTAATTATTATCAATTATTATTAATTTTTAATTGAATTCAAAAGAATGCAAAAGATCGGCGAACGCAACATAAAGAAATTAATAATCTCCGGCAGAGTTGATCTGAAATCGACATTCCGGGCATAACGTCGGCGCGTAATCCCGGCAGCTTCTTAGCTCTGCAAAAAGATAACGCGCCGCATCTTAAACAATTAACTCTCACAGACAAATTCTCCCTACACAGCAAGACGTTACCGCGCCCGGGTAAATTAAGCTTAGAAGATCAGGTCCACGCAAGCATCTGCTAACAGTCCGCATCCGCCCCGGCAAATACGTTTAAGTCATTCTTCATTATAATTTACCGTATATCTCGTGCACAAGAAAAATGCGAACAAGCCCTGAGATTCGCGCGTGGAGGGAGCAATTTTTTGTTTCGCGTACAGTGATCGTTTCACATAGCAAAGTCTTTTTATTCGGCTTCACAGAATCATCAACTCACAGAGTAAAAAATTATCGCGATGGTGCCATGCGGTTTCAAGCCTTCTTGTATCTGACTATATAACGTAAAGCTTTGCAATACACCTGTAACTGTTATAAGCTTCTTTGACCGTAGCAAGCATCAACTTGCGATAGCCGACTATTGCTCCCGGTCACACCGGGACGGAAATGTGCCTCTTTAAACCTTGTTCATATTATTCTGGTATACAAAAAAGACACCTCCGAAAGGAGGCGTCAACGTCAGGCGAAATATTTTTTCACAAGAGTTTCCAGGTCGTAACTCTCTGCTTTATCACTCTGCGCGTTATATGAATACACTTTAAAATCTTTGGTAAACGTTTTCTCAGTACCACATTTATGACACATACAATCAAATTCGACTTTTGACATAATGTAATAACTGCCTCCGTTGCCGTTGACGTTTCTCCTTGAAACCTCTCGCCAGCTCACGTCCGAATCGTAATCGTATCTGGTCTTGCATTTCTGACAAGAAGTGTTCTTTGCGCGTTTTTTGGCTTGAATAATACCGACAAGAATAAAAATCGCAATAAATACCGCTAAGATAATGATAATATACATCGTATCTCTCTGTTTGCCTCCTTTAATTAATTTTCCCTGCAGGCAAGTATATATTATCACCACCGGTTGGTTTTTGTCAATACCTTTATAGGTATTTTATTCATTTTTTTTATTACTTTATACATTAATATCCTATCATTTAAAGAGTTTTAATAATTATGATCATAACTATATATAGCATATAATTATATATACCTTTTTAGGTACTAATAGAATCAGACATTTTCAGCCGTATATAATTAGAATATGGTATTTGCTGATTTACTGAAAGAATTATTGAAAGAAAACAATATTACACAGACTCAACTTTCCGAATCAACGGGAATTCCTCTGACAACCATAAACGGCTGGATCAATGCCGGAAGATTGCCTGACTACAATTCCCTGAGACTGCTGAGTCTTTATTTTCAGATCAGCGCAGACGAATTGCTCCTTCTTGACAGCTTTACCCCCGAAGATTCAAGCATGCTTTCAGACAACCGTCGCAAGAAAAACAAGCACTGATTTTTTCTGAAAATCTTTAATTTTTTTAACTGACGGATCAGGCATATTCTGATCGACACAACACAGGCTTCCGATCCTTCTTTTCAACTTCAGATGGTGCAAACGCAACGTTTATTTTTATGAGGAATAACGCCGCCCGCGTTTGACACCCCGTTCTCGGTTTGTATTATTTTAACGAATTGATTTATTGTAAGGCGTACGCAGATTTTTCGCCGCATTTTCAACCGGTTAAAAAATGCGCCCGCGTATACGCGGACGCACTATCAGCCTGATTTTTATTCCGTAAATTTTCAGCCTTTTGTAGAATAGTTGGGCGCTTCTTTCGTGATCGAGATGTCGTGCGGATGGCTTTCGATAAGCGACGCGTTGGAGATCCTTACAAACTGAGCGTTCTTTCTGAGCATCTCTATGTTGGGCATACCGCAGTATCCCATACCGCTTCTGAGGCCGCCCATAAGCTGGAACACGACTTCTGAGAGAGAGCCTCTGTAAGGCACACGGCCTTCGACGCCTTCAGGAACGAGCTTCTTCGCGTTGGCCTGGAAATATCTGTCCTTACTGCCGGCAGCCATTGCGCCGAGAGAACCCATACCTCTGTAAACCTTGAAGCTTCTTCCCTGGAACATTTCTATCTCTCCGGGGGTTTCTTCTGTTCCTGCAAACAGACTGCCGATCATGACAGCGCTTGCGCCGCATCCGATAGCCTTCACGACATCGCCGGAGAACTTGATTCCGCCGTCGGCGATCACTCGCTTGCCGTATCTGTCAGCCATTTCGGCGCAGTCCATGACCGCGGTGACCTGAGGCACGCCGATACCGGCGATGATGCGCGTCGTGCAGATAGAACCGGGGCCGATACCCACTTTTACAACGTCCGCGCCTGCGTCTATAAGCGCCTTGGTTGCTTCAGCTGTTGCAACGTTGCCGACGATATAGGTGACCTGAGGATATGCCGCTTTTATCTTTGAAACGGTGTCAAGAACGCCTTTTGAATGACCGTGCGCGGTATCTATCGTTATCACGTCGACCTTCGCCTTCACGAGCGCGTCAACACGGTCGAGGACGTCTGCCGTCACGCCGACTGCCGCACCTGCGAGAAGTCTGCCGTTCTGATCCTTCGCGCTGTTGGGATATTTGATTGCCTTTTCGATATCTTTTATCGTGATCAGACCTTTGAGATTGTAATCTTCGTCCACGAGCGGGAGTTTTTCAATGCGGTGCTGACCGAGGATCTTCTGAGCTTCGTCGAGAGTTGTTCCGACGGGAGCGGTGACGAGGTTGTCTCTTGTCATGCAGTCGCCGATCTTTTTTGTCATATCTGTTTCAAAACGGAGGTCGCGGTTGGTGATTATGCCGACGAGCTTGGTGCCTTGCGTGACGGGAACGCCGCTTATGCGGTATTTTCTCATCAGATCGTTCGCGTCTGCGAGCGTATGCTCGGGGCTAAGGAAAAACGGATTGGAAATAACGCCGTTTTCACTGCGCTTGACCTTGTCGACCTGCGCCGCCTGTTCCTCAATGCTCATATTTTTATGTATGATACCTATGCCGCCTTCGCGTGCGATGGCGATTGCGAGTTCATGCTCCGTGACCGTATCCATAGACGCGCTGAGAAGCGGTATATTCAACGTGATTTTGTCAGTGAGTCTGGTTGAAAGATCCACCTGATAAGGAAGCACCTCGGAATAACCGGGAATGAGCAACACGTCGTCAAAAGTCAAACCTTCTTTAACAATTTTAGCCATTTAATATCTCCTTGTCGCTTTTTCTAATTTTAGAACTTTTTGCCGGATAAAGTCAAACGAATAAGCGCCCCTTTTACCCATTAAATCAAAAATCGGACAAGTTCTTACACTCGATCTGTACAGACGCATGTTTTCGGACAAAGTGCACGATTTTGTATCATAATATTATTGTCCGATATTTCAAATATAACTTGCCACGTCAACGGAAAAATGATATTATAATTATAATAAAAGAAAAATCAGGTTAAAATCGGCTTTTTTATGGACGAAAACAAAATCAGAGAACTCATCTCCCAAATGACGCTTGAAGAGAAAGCTTCATTATGTTCAGGCAAGGATTTCTGGACGACAAAACCCGTCGCTAGACTCGGCGTCGGCAGTTTTGTCATGTCGGACGGGCCTCACGGTCTGCGCAAAGAAAACGAAGACGACGACAACGTAGGGCTGAAAAGTTCTTTTCCCGCAACGGCTTTCCCTCCTGCGGTGTCCCTTGCCGCGACCTGGAACACTGATCTCGCCGCGCAAGTCGGCGACGCTCTCGGAAAGCAATGTCTTGATCAGAAAGTCGACATACTTCTCGGTCCGGGCGTCAACATAAAACGTTCGCCTCTCTGCGGCAGAAATTTCGAATATTTTTCTGAAGATCCTTATCTTGCCGGAAAGCTCGGAGCGGCGTATATAGAAGGCGTTCAGAGCAACGGCATAGGCACGTCTCTGAAGCATTTCTGCGCAAACAACAACGAGTATCTCAGAATGACGATCAGCAGCATCGTGGACGAACGCGCGCTGAGAGAGATCTATCTGCCCGCATTTGAAGAATGCGTCAAGAAACAGCCGTACACCGTCATGGCGTCTTACAACAGGATAAACGGAGTGTACGCTTCGGACAACGAAAAACTGCTTGACGGAGTTCTGCGCAAGGAATGGGGATTTGAAGGTCTGGTCGTCAGCGACTGGAACGCTACCAACGACCGCGTTGAAGGCATACGCGCAGGCATGGACCTGGAAATGCCCGCGAGCGGCGGCAAAAACGACAGACTCATAGTCGAAGCCGTAAAAAAAGGTACGCTTGACGAAGCCGCGCTTGACAAGGTCGTTGAAAGGATACTCAGGCTTCTTTACAAATGCGAAAGCGCCCGCAAGGATTACAAAGCGGATTACGACGCCGCGCACGATCTCGCAAGGCGAGTTGCGGAAGAAAGCATAATCCTTCTGAAAAACGACGAAAATCTGCTTCCCGCAGACGAAAACAAAGACATCCTGGTCATAGGCGCGTTGGCAAAACACAGCCGCTATCAGGGATCCGGAAGCAGCCGCATCAATCCTTACAGACTGGTGTCTTTCACAGACTGTCTGACTGCAAAAGGCAAGAAATTCGACTATGCCGAGGGCTACACTCTCAAAGGCAACGGTCACGACGAAAAGCTGTATGCCGAAGCGATAAACAAAGCCAAAAATTTCGAAGGCACCATCGTGTGCTTCATAGGGCTCACCGACAATTACGAAAGCGAAGGCTACGACCGCACCCACCTGTCTCTCCCCGCCGCGCACGACAAGCTCGTAAGCGCGCTCAAAGGGCTGGGCAAAGACGTCGTATTCGTGCTTTCGGGCGGTTCTCCCGTGCTGATGCCGTGGCTTAAAAACACAAGCACACTTCTCAACGCTTATCTGCCCGGAGAAGCCGGCGGAGAAGCGATCTACAACGTAATATTCGGCAAGGTCAACCCGAGCGGTAAACTCGCAGAGACCTATCCTCTTGCGGAAAAGGATTCTATCGCGTCAAAATACTTCCCGATGGGTCCGATCAACGTGGAATACAGAGAAAGCATATTCGTAGGATACCGCTACTACGACGCGGCGAAAAAAGAAGTCGCGTTCCCGTTCGGTTACGGTCTTTCCTACACCACATTCGAGTACTCAGACTTAAAATGCTCTCAAAACGGCGTGAGCTTTACGCTCAGGAATACCGGAAGCCGGGACGGAGCCGAGGTCTGCCAGCTATACGTATCCGACAAAAACCCTGTCGTATTCAAAGCGCCCAAAGAACTGAAAGGTTTCAGAAAAGTGTTCCTGAAGGCAGGCGAAAGCACGACGGTGAAAATGGACCTCGATATGCGTTCTTTCGCGTTCTACAACACGGTGACGGAAAAGTGGTACGCGCCCAGAGGAGAATATTCGATTCTCATCGGCTCGTCGTCTCGCGACATAAGGCTCGAAGGAACCGTGAAGGTCGATTTCAAGGACGTTCAGCCCGTTCCCGATTACGCGACGATATGCCCGCAATATTACGACATAGAGAATTCGGAGACGATCGACGACAGTCAGTTCCACAATCTGTACGGCAGATCGATCGCGCCCAACGTCGCGCCCAAGCGCGGAGAATTCAATCAGAACACCACGATCGGCGATTTTTCGTGCTGTCTTATCGGCAAGATAATCATAAAAGTCGCGCCAAAACTGATCAAATCGCAGGTCCCGGACGCAGACATGACGACGATGATCATGCTGACACAGGGAATGAAAGCCATGCCTCTGCGCGGGCTCACCGGCATTTCGAGCGGACTTATCGACAGCAGACTGATAGACGGCATGCTGCTGTGGGGGAACAAACACAG
>CALWKT010000050.1 GCA_944381335.1 uncultured Christensenellaceae bacterium | reverse complement strand
GATACGTCCACCTCTGCGGGATACCATATAAAATTGTTGTATTTTGAGAGAAACTTTCTGCTGCCCAGATCAGAAAAAACTACATCTGCCCCCTTTTCAGCGAACTTTCCGTCGTCAGCCTTCTGAGAATTGTCCTCTATGGTCTGAATGTCGTAAGCAAACTTGGGCACAACGTTCCATTCGCTTTCACGTGCGAATCCGCCCTCATTGCCCACCCATCTTACGTCAGGACCGCAATTGCTTATGCATGCATCGGGAGCAAGCTCTCTGATAAGCGCAAAATATCTTTCCCAGTCGTATTCCTGCTTTTCTTTACCGTCCATATAAGCGCCGCAAGCGCCGTCCATCCATACGCAGAACACTTCTCCGTAATTAGTAAGGAGTTCTCTAAGCTGCTGACAATAAACGTCGTTGTATTCAGGAGTTGAATACTTTGGGTGATTTCTGTCCCACGGAGAAAGGTATACGCCGAATTTGACACCGTATTTTGCGCAGCTCTCGCTTACCTCTCTCACAACGTCGCCCTTGCCGTTCTTGTAAGGCGTTGCGGATATATTATAATCCGTAGTCTCTGTTGGCCAAAGGCAAAAACCGTCGTGGTGCTTACAAGTCAGAATAACGCCGTAAGCGCCCGCTTCTTTTACCGTTCTGATCCACTGATCAGTATTCTGACATTCGGGATTGAAAACTGCAGGATCGACCTTTCCGTCACCCCACTCCTTTCCTGTAAAAGTGTTTAAGCCGTAATGAAAAAATACGTTGAAGTTCTCTCTCTGCAATCTTTTCTGCCTTACGCTTGGGATTATCGAAACGTATTTCTCTATTGCACTTTCCATTTATACCTCCGAAACAAATCAGCACAAATCGTATATTATACGTCTTTTTCCATATATCAGCGTAACATATCACAGAGGAATTTTCAATAGCATTTTCGACAGCGTAGAATAAGCAAACATTTGTGATTAAATTGCACACATATATTTAATATAAATATATTCTCATTCGGATTTCCCCATATTTTTTATAAACCCGTTAATTTTCCTTGCCAACACTCAGATTTTTATGCTATAATTGCATTGCTCGCGTGGAGGCATAGCCCAGTTGGTTAGAGCGCATGCTTGACATGCATGAGGTCACAGGTTCAAGTCCTGTTGTCTCCACCAAAAGAAACCAAAATCGAACCTGTCGGTTTTGGTTTCTTTTTTTGCAGCCCCGGGAATTTAATCGCGCGCATAAAATAGCAATCGCATCTTGTCAAGCTTAAAATGCGCGCGGTTCAGAAAATGCAAGCAGTAAGCCTGCCTTTTGTATTAAGCTTCTTTGCATTTTATTTTTGCGTAAGCAAAAGCCCCTGTTGTCTCCGCGCCGTTTTTTGCCGCGCCGCCTCGGGTGTCGACAAGCCGCCTCGATAATGCAGTCAACAAAACGCTCCCCTCCCGGCTGTCCGGGACGCGTCAAAGATTCCCGTTTCAATTGAATACACGTTTTAATTGCCGCTTTTTGTCAATCCGCTCCGCGCCCCTTCATCAGATATTGCGCACTCGTCGCAAGCAATATTTTCAGATCATGTCTGCAGAATTTTGATTTGAGTGCAAGTGTTTTCATAATATGCTATAATTAAATAAGAAATCTGTTGCGTCTGCCTTCAGATCGAAAAATAATCTGAGTTTTGACATTAAAGGAGTTACGAATAAAAACCTTTTTTCAAAAACGCGTCGGCATAATTATTACAGCGTTTATTCTGTTGACAGTGACTTTTGTCTTGTTGTGTGCGTGCGATACACAAAAAATCCGGAAGAAAATGATCTGAAAGTTGAATTGTATTCTGTCAGTCAGAGTACGGATCTTGTGATAGATAACGAGAAGAAGACGGTGACTTTTTCCGTGAGCGGCGACGAGGAAAAGTTTTCTCTCTCAAATATAAGCTTCAGAAACAATTCGGAAATCGTTTTCCTGGCGTATTCAGACAAGGATCTTTCCGAGGAAATCGAAAATGAAGTTACACTTTCTGCCGGAGAAAATATTTTCTATATCGTGGCGTGGCACAAGGACGCTCCGTCCGAAAAAGTGACTTATACCGTCACGGCAACAAAACCCGCCGAGCACGTTCACTCTTTCGGAGAATGGACGGTCGTCACCCACATCGGCTCAGCGCACGAATATGCGATTGCGGAAATTTATTACGAAGGAAATGAAAGCGGCTGGAATACGATAACGGGCGCAATAGCTTTCGGCGAAAACTCCACGATATATTACTACTCTGAGAGCCAACCCGCTCAAACCGGGAATTACTGGCATTATGTCGGACAATCTGTCGTCAAGTGGTAAAGGCACGGTATACCAGAATCGAATCTATCGGTTCTGGTTTCCTTTTTTGCAAACATAAGCCCCGTTTTCCGGACGCATTACCTGCGTATCCCGAAAATGCCTATTACAAGTCTTATCACAACCGCTACAAGTATAAGCACGACAACGAGCAATGCGGATATTATAAGAAAACCGACAACTGTCGCGGCGAAAGACACCATCGCTCCGGTAACGCTTGCGAGCGCGGGTTTGTATGCGAAAAACAATATCACGTCCACAATGAGCAGGATCAGCGCGACGAATACAAAACCTTTCAGCCCGCCGAGCATATCTGCCCCACTCAGTTCCATATGACCGGCGATCATCAAAGAAAGCACTATAAATATCCACCAACGCCAGTTCCCCATGTTTTCGTAATGAAAGATCGCCTTTATTATTTCGAAAAACCTGCTCAACAGCGCTTTGAAATTCACGACTTCAAACGTATTCAGATTGAGGGCAAATATCTCTTTGATCTGTTGAATGACGCCGGAAAACACTTGCGGTGTGCACAGGTACATCAGCAGGATTATCAATCCGCTTCCGCCGAGGATCGGAGCTATTCCGATGAAGAAATTGCCTATCTGGTGATATAAGTTCTTCGGATTGTAAGAGTGAGTCACATACCCCAGAGTTCCGTCCGTGCTCCCGGGCTGATACAGCTTCATATCGGTGATCTTGTGACCGAAGACGATGCACGCGAGCGCATGGCTGAGTTCGTGAACCGGAGTGCCTATTATGCCAATCGCAAGCAAAACTTTGACGCCCGCGTTGCCGGCAATGCAAACGAATATCCTGCGGCAAAGCGCGACTATCAGACCGAATACCACGATCACTCCCAGAGAAAAAGCTATCTGTATCAGAAAATTGGTTAATATTGCCATTTCGTTCTCCGCTCAGGTAAATTCGGCGGAAATCCTCCGCCTCTGTCAACGAGCATATTATATCACGCGCAAAAAATAAACTCAAGGTTTTGAACGGTATATTTACCGCACTTGCGGTCGCGAACGTTGCACGGCATTTCCTCAACTAAGCGCCGATTACGGAACAAAACAAAAAAACCGGGCTTTTCAGCCCGGAAATTTTAATTTCTGTTGAAATTGTCGTACTGTTCGAGAAGTTCTGCGGAAATGCTCGGCGGGATCTTTTTAAATGCCTTTTCAAACATCTCTTTTGTAAGCGGAATGGGCGTGGTTGACTGCGCTTCCTGCAATTTTTCAAGCGCGAGTCTGCACGCTTCTTCTATTATACCGCAAAGGTCTGCGGCGGAATAATAGGAATCCTTTACGCTCACCGTACCGACTGCGGTCTCTTTCAGCACAGTCTTTTCGCTCATGTTGAGTACGTCTTCAGTGGTTACGCCGTCAAGCTGTATGCCCTTGAGCTTGGACTCGATGATCGCTCTCTTTGCCGTGACGTCGGGCGGCGTGACGTGTATAAGATGCGAAAATCTCTTGTAACGCAGATATGCCGGGTCGATAACGTCCGGACGGTTTGTCGCCGCGATCATTATTCTCTTGGAACCGTCTCCTCCGAAACCGTTGATGCGCTGCAGAAGCTCCGTGGTCACCGCAGACTTGTAATCCTTGGTGTCCTGAGTACGCTTGCTGAAGATGGATTCGCACTCGTCGACGAACAGTATCGCGCCGTCCTTGCACGCGTCGAGCTCAGTGAAGATCTGTTTTACCGCCTGCTCGGATTCGCCGACATAAGATTTGAATATATCGGCGGGAGTCACTATGAAAAGCGGCAGATTCATCGCGTTTGCTATAGCCTCCGCGAACATTGTCTTACCTGTACCGGGCGCGCCGTACATCATCATGCCCAGGCCGCCCTCAAGTTTGTAATACTTGATTATGTCCGGATTCTGAGCCATGAACAAAAAGCTCTTGACAAGTTTTTTCACGTTGTCAAGACCCTTGACGTCGTCAAACGTCGTCTTGGGCACGCTTCTGTTCAGCACAGATCCGAACGAAGCCGCACGCGCGCTCAGATGATCGTAAAAGCCGCTGTATTTCTTGGCGATCTCGTCATCCGCGCTCCTCTTGGAAATGTTGTACGCGATCTGTGCCGCCTCAGAATACTTGGTGCGCAGTGCGCCTACTTCTTCGCTGCTGAAATCCTTTTTGTCTTTTCTGTTGCCTTTGATCTTCCTTATCTCGTCCGTTACGTCGTCGAAACGTTTGATAAGGCTTTCAATGCTTCCGTCTTTTGAGGAGTCTTCCTCTTTTTTCCTACCGATAGCCATATTCAGCTTCCCCCTGTCGTATTATAGATCGTCTACGCCGCTTTCGCTGCTCTTCTTACCGCTGCGACTGCCGCCGGAAGGAGCATAACCCCCGCCGGAGAAATTGCCGCCGGAAGGTGCGCTTCCGCCGCCCGAAGTCGTTCCTGTGCTTCCTCCGTTCTGATCCGCCTCGATATCGCTGAGCACGAGCTCAAGCGCCCTGTTGCGCTGTTCGCCTCCGGTATTCTTGTTCTTCCTGGCTTTTTTCTGTCTTCTCTTTTCACGACGCTTTCTCATCTTCGCCGTAGCGCCGCTCATAGCGTCTCTCAGCTTTTCGAGCATTTCCATATTGTCTGAAATGAGCTCGAACGTCGCGAACATCTTGTTGGCGAGTCTTCTTGCGTCTCTCTTGTTTTTTATTCTCTGGATGAGTCTGCGGAAAAATCCTTGTTTTCTGTTTGAGAGAGACTTGGACAGATCGTCGTTCAGTTTGAAAACTCCGTCTATGACGCCTACGACGTCCTGGAGGTACTCGATCGCCAGACCCACGGCGCTTATACTGTCGATGCACTCCTTCATTTCAAGCGTGACGTTGAGAAGGTTCATCATAAAATCAGTGTTGTCGTGATCCGGACCGTATTCGAGATAACATTTTTTGGCTTCCGCCCTGATCTTGTTTATCCTCTTGTCCAGTTCCTGTTTTCTTCTGTCGAGTTCTCTTGAATTTTTCTTCGCGAGCACTTTGGCTTCGTTCTCATCAAAATCGTCGACGCGGACTGCTTCTTCTTGTTCTACGGGCATAATTCTTCTCCTTTTTTATATTACAGATCGTATATCGAGTTGCCGCCGGAACCGCCTGAACCGCCGTTGCCGGAACTGCTGCTGCCTTCTGAAGCGCCTGAAACGCCGCTTCCTGCCTCGCCGGAATTTCCGCCGCTTCCTGCCGCCCTGTCTTTCTCGATATCCGCGAGTATGAGTCTCCTTGCTCTGTCATTGTTGTCTTCACCGGATTTTTTTCTCTTCCTGCCGAAGCTCGTTCTCTTTCTCCTCACGATGTTCCTCAACGCGCCGCTCAGATTGGCAAATATGTCTCTGTATTCTTCCATGATGTAGAAAGCGTCCGTCAGCTTGTCCTCGATCGCCTGAGCCTGTCTGCGGATCTCGATCCTGCGCTTCAGTCTTGCGAAAAAGCCGGCCTTGATTTTTTTTCCTTGCAAAGCCTGCATCGCAGTCTCGTTCATGCCGAACATCATGTCTACGGCACCCGTCAGTTCTCCCAGGCACTCCAGTGCCACGCCGAACGCCTCAACCGTCTCGATCATCTCGCGCATCTGCATCACGCTTTCAAGTATATCGAGCGTGAACTGAACATTGTCGCTGTCAATACCGTAAATTCTGATCTGATCCTGCGCCATCTTTTTAAGCTTTTCGATCCTGCTGTCGAGAGCCGCTTTCTGCTTTTTGACTTTTCTCTTCAGCTGTTGATTTTCAACTTCCTTTATTGCGCTTTCATCAAGATCGTCTCCGTATGTGCGTTCTCTTTCCTCGGGCATAGTAACTCCTTTTGCTTTTCTCAGTGTTTTATTTCATTACGGGACCCGGAAACATATCCGTCCGTATATAAGAACCAATATTCAGTATAATATCGCCGTCGTTTTTTGTCAACAAATACCGGTTATACCAGATTGGAAAGCACGAAAGATCTGAGCTGATTCCTCTCAGCCTGTGCATTGTCTATCCAATCGTGAGCGTATACTCGGCAAAGCTTCCAGCCTCTTGCGACCAGGTTGCCGTAATAACGCATGTTGTAATCAATGTAGTTGTTGTCCTTGCCCAGCGCTTTTTCGCACCAGATGCCCACTTTTGCCTCAGTGAGATCTTCAGAAAGCACCGCCACCGGGATCTTGACCGAGCCTTTCGTCACGCCGTAATCGTAGACGATACGTTCGGGGGATATGCCCAGCGAAGCAATGAATTCTCCCACGCTCCTGATAAAGCCGTCCTTGGGCTGAATACTGACGAACTGTTCCTTGCCGTCCTTGGAGAATCTGGACGATATCTCCAGATACTTCTTGATGTAATCGATATGTTCGTTGTCTATTTCGGACGCGCGTATTGAGTGGATGACCGTTATCTCGTACTGAGCGCGGGTGACCGAGACGTTGAAGATACATCTGCCGAGCTTGTCGCGGTTGAGCTGACCGAAATGCTGCCTCAGTTCTCCCTTTTCGCTTCTTCCGTACGTGACAGAAAGTATCAGATGCGCTATTTCCTGACCCTGCACGGTCTCTATCGTCTTGAAGAAGATGAGTTTTTCGGGCACGTCGTCGAAGTTCTCGAGCGCCCTTCCCATCATTCCGCTCAGTTCGCTGTCCTTGACGACCATGCGCTGTATGCAGTCTATCTGCGACTGACCGAACGCGACCACGCCGACCGAACGCGAAAGCTTGCCGGTTTCCCTGTCAAAATACTTCTCGAAGTGCAGCTTGAGCTGATTGACCACCTCTTGCGCCTCCTTTTCGTTCTTTCCACCCGAACAGGTCGCGCCGTCGATGAATATATCCGTGAATCCGAGACCGTCCGCTTTGGGCACAGGCGCCGGGAAGGTGCGCATATATTCGTAGAAATAGTCGCGTGAGAACGCGATCAGCGATTCTGTCTTACTGCGGTAATGGCACTTGAGTTCCTCTGCCGCGAACGCCTCGTTCTCAAGCGCGAGAGAAAGCGCGGATTTGTCGGGTTCAAGCAATACTTCTTCAGTGCCGTCCTCAGTTCTGACCCTCTTTTCCATCGTGGGCTTGAAATGAGTTATAGGCGGCATCTGCCACTCGTCGCCGACTATGACGCACTGTTTCGATCTGAACATCGCGGGAATTATCTCAACGGGCTTGAGCTGGCTTGCCTCGTCTATGATAACGGTGTCGAAATTCTCGTAGATCTCGGGTCTGAACAGAAGGCTTATCGTAGACGGAGACAGGATCACGCAACGCTTGAGCGAAAGGATCGCGTCTCCGTGGTCCTTGAACAACTTTCTGAGCGTTCCTGTGACTCTCTCCTGGGCGAGGAAAGCGTACATATCGCTTTCAGGGTTGATTCGCGCCATGCATCCCTGCTCGATCCTTGCAATGTTTGCCCTGCGGATCTTGTTTTCGGCATTCTCGAGTTTTTTGAGATTAAACACGACGTTGCCTCCGACATTGTTGCGGCGATCGCCCATTCTGCTCTTTTTGAATCTGAGCAGTTCCGCGTAAAAGCGATGCTCGAATATCTCGACGAGAGACTTACCTTCTCTGCGTTCTTTGTCAAACATGAACGGTTCAACGAAATCCTTGAGAGAAAGTATCCTTTCGCTTTCCCTGATCTTGTTCCTTATGCCGTTTACCGCCGCGATGGAATTTCTGTCAGGCGCTTCCGCTATAAACACGGAAAGCCCGCTGGCGTTCACTCCGGCGGGGTCAGCGCTGAACGAACTGGTGAAATATTTCACGGCAAATTCGCAGATCGCGTCCTGCCACTTCTTCACTTTTTCAACAAACCCTTTGCCAAGCATTCCCATCTTGCCCACAACCGCGGCAACCGTCTCTATCTGCCCGATATTGCAAGCCGAAATGTCGCACGCCGCATACATTGCGCGGGCAAGCGTCGTCAGATCGTATCCGTCCGGCTCTGCGTTCAGTCCTGCGCCGGTGAACATTCTCTTTATCACGGACTTGAGAATTTTCGCCTGAGCGGAAACAGCCAGCGTGTTGAGAAGCTCTCCGATATTGAAATCGCCGTCCACGTTGAGTTCGGTTCTGACTTCGGCGAGTATGACTTCAAGCTGTTTCGCCTGCTCGACGTATTCGGGTACGGAACGTCCGGCGCGCTTTGCCATGCGTGCGATCTCCACGATCGCTTCGAGGTTTTCGCGCTCCTCCTTGCGCATGAACACTGCCGTAAGACGGTTGTATATCTTGTTTATTTCCGTCTCTTTTTCCTGCGCTTTGCTCAGGTTGCCCACTGCGGCGACGATATCCTTGAACGTCGCGTCCTCTATGTAGCTGATCGCCTTCACGCTCTTATAATATTTCTTGCCGCCGAAATCAAAAGTTCCGGGTTTCTCCGCCGGGGTGTTTTCGTACTCGGCAAGCTCTTTATAAGCCTGGAGACAGCACTCTCTCTGCTCTGCCGTCATGTCGTGCGGAAGCACTCTGTACGCGGCGGTAAGCAATGCCGATCTCTTCTCTTCAAGCCCGGTTATTTCAGCCGACAGCTTTTCAATGCTTGCGTAATCCTCGTCGCTGAGGTTGTTCCCGTCCGCTCTTCTGAACAGATCCGCCTTGGAACACACCTTGCGCACGTCTGCCGAAGAAAGTCCTTTATCCGCCTTTACGGACGCAAGCTTCAGATGGAATTCCGCCGCCTTTTCTTCTGACAACGCAACGTCCGTCCTGAGACGCGGCAGTTCGCATGCTTTGAGGTATTCCAACGCTTTTTCGTTGAGTTCGTCTCTGAAATCCGCCGTCTTTTTATCTGCGGCGATCTTTATCACGATGTTTTCGTCCACGCCTCCTCTTGCTATCGTCGCAAAGGTGCCCAGCCTGAGTTTTCCTCCGTCTATCTCTCCGGTAACGCCGCGCATATCGTCCAGAAGGCTCTGTGCGATCACGGCGATGCGCTTGTACGCTTCGAACGCCTCGTCGGCGTTGCAACCCGGTTCCATATTGAACCACGGGTTGAGCCCTGCGGCGTGAGTATCTTTTGCCGTCAGGGTGTCAAGGAAAGCTTCAGTCTCCTTTACGAGCGCAACGAGAGACAGGTACTTGTCCCTGCTGAGCGAGCTTATCTTGTCAAGCGGCGCAAAGTCTCTTTCTGCAATTCCGAGGTTTTTGCAATATACGTCGAGCGCGTCGTAATAGGACGACTCAAGCATGTCGTTGTCGAAAGTGTCCGTCACGTATGCCGAAAGCGCGGTGATCGCGGCGCTCTTGTCCCTTATGCCGTCCGTCATCTCGTCGTCTGCCTTGGTATTGTAAGAATACTTCTTCTTGCCGTCGATCAGTGAACGCATGTTCTTCTTTATCTCTGAAGGATTGACCTTCGCCGCCTGACTTTCGGTTTCGTAGCTGAGAAGCAGCGCAAACTTTCTGAGCGCGTCGGGCAACTTCGCGTACACTTCGCCCAGCGCAGACGTCTTTGCCGACATCAGCAGGACTTTCTTGCCTTCAGCCATAAGCGAAGCTATCATATTGGCGATGGTCAGCGTCTTACCTGTGCCCGGGGGTCCCTTGATTATCAGAGAATCTCCGTTCACGACCCTGCGGATTATGCCTTCCTGAACGCTGTCCGTCTCGAGTATGAAAGTGGGCTCCTTTGTCAATCTGGCTATCGCCGGAGTGCCGGTGTTCTTCTTGAACATCCTGTTCACAAGCGGATGAGAAACGATTTTGTCTCTGTTGCGCTTGATATCGTAATACATACATATGTCTTCGTGTTTGTATTGCGAAATGGCGACTGCGTTTTTGTCAAACTCGAAATTCGCGTTGAAATTGCGGCACTTCTTGACGTACTCCTCGACATCGTAGAAATATCCGCCGTTGAGTATCGCCGCGTCCGTGGGATTGACGGGTTCGTCCACGTCTCCGGACGGATGCGGGAAATCGTCTGCCACCTTTTCGCCCAGAACCTGTCTCAGCATGAAATCGAGACAAGGGTTGAAATATGCGTCGTCGGCGACGAATTCAATGGATACGGGGCTGGTGTCGCCCGTTCTGACCAGTCTGATGGGGTAGATCAGGATGGGAGTCCTGACCTTCTTGATCTCGTCTTTCGTGACCGGGATATCCCAGTTTATCGTACCCACGCTGAGGAAAAGCGGATTATTGCCCTTGGTGGACAGATCCTTGTAAACCGCCTCGATCATCTCGTGGAGCTTTCCTGAATCGTGAGAACCATCTGCAGATACCCAGTCGAACACATTCAGTCCGTGACCTATGATCTGTTCGTTGTTTTTGAGCTTCGCGCTTCCTCTGAGAACGGTGTTGCCCATAAGCCCCGTCCTTTCGGAAATGATCTGGACCATCTCGGCGCACGTCTGCTCTCTGTTCTTGCAGGACAGATATACGGTCTTGGACTTGTCTCCGGCTTCCAGATCCACGAGCTTGTTCTTGGTCGTCTCTTCGCAATGAAGCAGCTCGTTGACGTAATCTTCAATGAAATCTATCATACTCCTCTCCTTTATCTTAAATGAATTTGACCTTGCTCCACACTTCGTCCGCATGGCTTACGCAGTCTATCGCGAACGCTCTCGCTTCGCACTCAATGACCTGTACTCTGTAAGCGTTCAGCCCGTCCTTGATATCCAGATACATTCCGCTTTTCATGTTTTCTCTCCATCCGTCAAGCCTTCCTTTGGTAATTCCAAGCTCTGTCCAGTACCATTCTTTCCAAGGACCGTCTACGGCTTCGTGCTGAAGGCTGTGGTGACACTCGTGACAGATGACTTCGATGACAAACCCGGGATCGTTGCAATGTTTGTTGCTGAACTTGATCACTTTTCCGCCGTCGCAACACAGACCGGCAATGCCTTCGGGCAATTTTTCGTACTTGACCTCGGGCACGTTCTCAAGTTCGAGCAGAAAATACAGAAGATTGACCGCATCGGTGAGTCTTTCCGTCTTCTCTTCGTCAGGCAAAGGCGCCCAGACGTTTATGTCGTTGCCGTGCAATACGGAATATTTTGCCACCATTCCGCATTTCTGATAAAGGGTAAAATCTCCTTCGAGGATAGTCCTGATGTTTTCGGGATTTATCCCTCTCAGTTCGTCGTAGTTGAAGTCCTTTTTGCTTTTGACCTTTGACCTGTCTATAAATTCCTCAAAATTGCCCCAGCCGCTGTCCAGCAAAGGAAACTGCGAAGGAAGATCTCTCAGAAAAGCGAGCGCCGCCGTTCTGTTGAGATCGGATTCCGCGTTCAGCACCGACTGCCAGTCTCTGCCCGTAACGAAAGCGTTGAACGCCTTGTTTACGCCGACAAAACCTGCAAAAACGATGGAGTCCTTTATTTCGGCGAAAAGCGTATAATCCTCTCCGAGCATCCCTCTTTTGAACATTTCCTCTTTGAGAAGCGAACTTTCCGGCAACGATATGAACATGAAGCTTACGTCCAGCGAGCTGAGTCCCTCTTCTCCATTCGCAAGTTCCAGCATTTTATTGTAAAGACTTTTTTTGGCGTCCGTGTCTATTATAAATACTTTAACGCCCTTCTTGCCAAGCTTCACCGCCTCTTTCAGAACGGTATCCTTGTTGTCTCTTTCGTATCTGCTGAGCCCTTTGATCAGGACGTCTTTACCTTTTGACGCAATCAGCGCAAAGAGTTTTTCCACCCTTGTCGCCGAGCACGAAGAAAGCGACGCAGCATTTATCACGCACAGCTCGCGGTCTCTTGCCTTGCAGTTGGAAATCGCGAAAAATTCCGCTTCCGCAGGCAACGGAGTGCACAGCGTCAGCGTGTTCGCCTTCGTTGAGTCGACCAGGCATTTGGGATTGTAATTGTAAGAAGAAATCACGGCGTCGGGCTGAGAGGAAACCTCCCTGAAAAGCCTTTCAACGTCGGCATTCTTCATCTTTTCGTAATTTACGCGCGCGAAATCGTACTCGTCGTTCAGATCTTTGAGCATCGTCTCCTTTACGGAAGGGAACTTCACTCCCTCTCCGAAAAGCGGATCGAAATCAGCTTCTTTCGCCTTGTCTATCTTTTCCGCAAAAGCCTTGACTACCGCGTCGCATTCCTCAACGGTGGAAGCGATGCACTCGTCCCTGTCGTTCCTGATCGTATCGCGCAGATGAGCGGCGTCGAACATTATCGCGTTTACGAAATCCGCCGCAGATTTGACTTTTTCAGCCAGTTCTCCTGATTTATTATATCCTTGCTCCTGTGAATAGGTGCGCGCGTAATCCGCATACTCGGTCAGCTTTTTATAATCGTCGTCACAGTAGCCTTCGAGAAAATAAAGTATGCTCGCCCTTTTGAGAGATATCTTTATCAACAGCGCGTCGCAGTCCATGCTGTTGCCCTCGTCTATGACGGGGTTCTGCATCAGCTTTACCAGCAATTTCGTCGCTTCGCCAAGTTCGGAAACGTCCGTGCTTGCGTAAAATATACCGTTTGCTTTTGCTATGTCGTCTCTTATCATATATTACTCCTTTATCAGCGTTCCCTTTCTCCGAACGGTCTTGCGTGAACCCTTTCGCGAGATTCCTCTTGTTCCTCCTCTTCTTCGTCATCGCGGACCTCGTCGATCTTTTCTCCTTTGACGATGCCTCTCTTGCGGGCAAGTTCTATATAATCGATCTCTTCCTCCTGTTTGCCTGTGGTCTCCTGCTGACTTTCGCCCTGGATGATTCCTTCGATCTCCTTTTCATCTTCCTTCATATCGCTGACAAATTCCTCAACGGCTTTTTCTCTTCCTGCCACGGTGAGGTCGAGCGCTTTGAATTTCATCATGGTATTTTCGACAAGTTCGACGACGTTTGCGTCGGCGGTGCCGTCCACGACCCTGAGCACGAGTCCGATATCAAAGGTCTGCACGCTCATACATCTTAGCAGAAGTTCGGGCACGCCCTGATTTTCTTCGTATTTTTCGATGACGGTCTCGAGAAGCCAGAGTCTGCGCTTTTTCGCGTCCATTCTCCTCTCGAGTTTTTTTCTGTCTTCATCCAGCTTTTCGATACCCTTTTTAAGGCTGTCTATCTTTCTGGTCAGTCTTCCCACTTCGGAATTCGCTTCGCTATTGCTGATCCTTCCGTTTTCGAGCTTGGAAACGACCTTTCTGATCTGTTCCTCGCACTCGTTTATCTCTTTTTCCTTTTCCGTTCTTTTGTCGTAAAGTTCGTCGGCTTTTCTTCCTAACTCGGCAATATCGGCTTCTCTCTTTGCGAGATTTTCGCGGTAAACTTCTACGGATTCCCGCAGTTTTCTCACCTCTATTACGGCAGCCATAGTGTCCACGCCGGAATAAGTCGATATTTCTTTATCGGTTGCGACCTTGTCATGCTTGACGTGATCGTTCCATTCTCTGGCGGCGTCGAGCGCTTCGTCCAGCATCCTGACGTCTTCGGGCTCACACGTGCCCTGATCCACCTTTTTGCGCCATTTGATTATGACTGCATTGATCTTGCCTGCGTAAGACGCCGCGCTTTTTGTGTTGTAATCAAGCGCTTGTTCGGTAAGCCTTCTGATCTCAAGTAATTTTTCTTTTGCCGCGACGTAGTACCTGCCCGTATGTGAATCGCTTTTCCACGTCTCAAGCTGAATGTCTATGTATTCGACTGACGTGTCCACATAGCCGTAAACGTGTCTTTTGATCCTGTCGTCCGGCTCGGATATCCTTACTCTTGACAATATCTCCTTCCGCTCCTTTCTGTACTCCTTGAGTTTCTTATATGCCTTGCTTCCCGTCATGGCGACCACACAATTCATAAGTCCGTTTATCGCGTTGCAGGTTTCAGCGTCAAAGCCGTTGTTGATCGCGCTGACGGCAACGTTGAAAAGCTCGTCAATAGTCTCTTCTGCAAACATTTGACATTCGTCGTCGGCAAAACCGTCGCTGTATACCTCTCTCA
The DNA here is from genome assembly GCA_944381335.1 of uncultured Christensenellaceae bacterium. The sequence goes on along the minus strand of CALWKT010000050.1, from coordinate 17,933 downwards.
GCCTCTGGATCTGCTTTTTGTCAAACCTGCTTGACAGTGAAAATGCACCGGATTTATTGTTCCCGGCAAGTATGTCTGCGATTTTTTTGATCTTTTCATGCGTAGTCATATGATGTCTCCTTTATTGTCGTTGATTATTCACGAAAATTCTCAGCGATCGTCCTCGTCGAAAGGTCTTGCATGGCTGATTTCCGTTCTGTCGTTACTCTCTTCGTCGGGCAAGTTCACTCCGGTGCGGTCCTGACCGGCGGGATTTTCGTTCTGTTTGGGTTTGACGATCCCTCTTTCGCGGGCGAGAGCTATATAATCCACCTCTTCGGTCTGATTGCCGTATCTGCCGCGGTTGCGTTCCTCTTCTTCGCGCACGCGAACTTCCTCTTCCTCTCTCTCCTCTTCACGCAGATCTCCGATGAAATCGTCCACGATCTGTTCTCTTCCTGCGACAGTGAGGTCGAGCACCTTGAATTTCTTCATCGTCTCTTCCACTTTGGAAACCACTTCCTGAGAAGCGTTGCCGTCCACGACTCTGAGTATCACGCCTATGTCGAAATTCTGTATGCACTTCCAGAGAAGTTCGGGAACGTGCTTGTTCTGTTCGTATTTTTCGATCACCGTTTCAAGCAGCCACAGTCTCCTGCTTTTCGCCTGCTTGATCCTGGTCAATTTGCTTCTCCTGGTCTGCACGTCGGAGCGGTCGGTTTTGAGAGAGTCTATCCTTCTCACCAGCCTGCCGATTTCGAAATTCGTTTCGCTCTTCGATCTCCTTCCGTTGTCGTACTCAAGCATTACTTCGTTGATCTGATTTTCAAGACCGGCGATTTCCTTGTTGATGTCGTTTTCCTTTTTGTCGAGAGTTGCGATATCGTTCTCTATTTTTTCGATATCCGCCATTCTCATATCGTAATTTTCGCGGAACACGGCGACGGATTCGTCAAGCTGTCTGAGTCTTACCACGACGATTCCGATCGTGTCGTTGCCGCCGTAAACGTATATGTCTTTTTTTGAAGCCGTTCCGTCATATCTGACGCAAGCGTTCCACTCCTGCGCAATGGTTATCGCTTCGTCGAGCGCGGCTGCGTCCGCCGCGGTGCACGCGCCCTGATCCACCTTCTTGCGCCATTTGATTATCACTCCGTTTATCTTGTGCGCCAGATCAGCCGCGGAACGGGTGTTGTCCGCAAGCGCGCTTTCCACGAGCGCCCTTATCCTGAGAAGTTTTTCCTTGCTGCGTCTGAAATTTGCGCCGGTGGAAGAACTCTCTCCCCAGCTCTCTGCCTGCATCTCGGTGTATTCCACTGAAGAATCCACATAGCTGTATACCTGCTGTTTGATGTCAGGCTTCCCGGACCTCTGCTTTTTGTCAACTCTGGCGTAAGCGTTCCTGCTCTTTTCCCTGATTCTGGATATATGCTTGGCAGCCTTTTCGCTCATCAGGTCTTCAGCGCACTCCGCAAGATCGTTGATCGCGTTGCAGACGTCCGAATCAAACCCGTTGTTGAGCGCGTAGACCGCTAAATCATAGAGTTTGTCGACCACGTCCTGTGCGACTGAAGTGCACTCGCCCTCGGGAAAAGTGAAGTTCTCAAGATCTCTGATCGTGCGTGCCGCGCTCTGATCTATGCGGTTGAGCCATGAAATATTTTTTCTGTTTCCTTCTATTATTTCAGCTGTTTTTCTGATTTTTTCACCCGTTGTCATACTTTTCTCCTTTATTATCTGTCTCTTGAGCCGATCTGATCGATCGTAACTTCGACCGCCTTCTTAAGGCTGCATTTCTTTTTGTTGACGTAGAAATCGTCGTCATAAAGCACGGTATCCTTGCGCGCATTCTGCATAAATTCCCTTATCTTTGCGAACGTGACGTCGACTTCCTGCTTTCTCATCGTCTTTATTATCGTCGAAAGCGCGTTCTGGCTGAAAAATCTGTGCCCGCCGCGGCTGTTGAAGAAAAACAGACATATGTTGTCGTCGTCGTTCAGTTCGAAATCACCGTATTTTCCTTTCATCAAAGTCCTGACAAGGAGCGCGTTGCTGAGTGACTGAAGGCTTTTTCCGACCATGCCGTTTGAATCCAGCTTTCCGCATATCAGTTGCACGCCTCTGCCGATCATGCCGAGGGCGGCTTCTTTGTCCTTGACGAACAGTCTCTTGAGCTCGTAACCCTTCATGTAGATCACTCCGCAAAGCGGCGCTCTGACCTTGTTTTTGAAAGCGGAAAGAACGAGGAACGCCTGTTCGGATTTGTCCGTGACCATGCCGGCGCTTGCCGCCACCTCTTTGGGATTAACCTGATCGGTAAGTTCCTTGGGCAGTCCTTCAACGTATCTTTCAAGGCTCTTCTGAATCTCTCTCGAAGAACACAGATACATTTCGACAAGAAGCTTAGCCGCGGTTTTCTTCAGCGTTGCCGGATCAGGGCACGTCTGCCCCTGTTCGACGACGTAGCCGCTGTCTGCGGCGTTTATTACCGACTTGTAATATGCCGCTGCGATCTTACACCTGTCTCCCTCTGTCCTGTTGGTATCAATGAAATCCTTGTCGTAATAATATCCAAGTCTCAGTATTGCCTCGGGATGTCCCTTCAGCGCCGCGCTTTTGCAGAATTCGACGGCGTCTGTCAGCATTTTTTTTGCCGTCTCTCGGCTCACCCCTTCATAAGTCAGCCATCTGTAAAACATACTTTCGCTGAGTTTGAATTCCTCTGCGTTTTCTTTTGTCACGACGGGCTTGTCGACGAGCATGCCGACTATACCCTTTGCTTTGCAATGAGGGCACCCCCACTCTCCGTCATAAAGTTCCAGCGGCTTGTCAATTGTCCTTTTGCAATATTTACATTTCATATCTTATCTCCCGTTAAGGCGAATCCGCCTTCATATAATCATTTCGTCAGGCAGACGCCGTGCCGCAATGCCCGGCGCCGCCCCTTGTCGTTACTCCTGTGCGTCCGTCTCTTCCGAAGCCTTGATGGTGACGGTCACGTATGTCGGCTGAGTCAACGTATAGTTGCCTCCGTCGGTTCCGCCGAGAATGATATTCGTCGTGACTTTCTTGTTCTGACCGGCTTCAGGACTTTCCACCGTTCCTGTGCCAAGATTGAACGTCACGTTGTCACCGTAGATCATACCGGAGAGCGTTCCGCCCTCAAGTTCAACGTTGACGCTGCCGTCCTCTTCGCGATTAACCGCCGTGACGCCCGTTATCGTAAGCGTCGCTTTGCTGATCGTCACCGTCGTATTGCCGGGCTGTGTCAGAGAGTAGTTTTGGCTGTTGCCTCCGCTGATGCTCGCGTTGACCGTCACAGTCTTGTTCGTGCCCGCGTTCTTGTCGCTCGCAGTGCCGCTTATCGTGAGATTTACGTCGTCGCCCTGAACAACTCCGTCGAGAGTGCCGGTCACGACGATATTCGCGTTGCCGTCGTAAGTCTTGTCCGTTGCGGTGACGTTGCCGACCGTAAGCTCTTTCTTGCTTATGTTCACGGTAGTAGCGGCAGGCTTAGTCAGCGTGTAGTTGCCGATGTCGTCTCCGCCGATGCTCGCGTTGACCGTCACAGTCTTGTTCGTGCCCGCGTTCTTGTCGTTCGCAGTGCCGCTTATCGTGAGATCTACGTCGTCATTGCCTATAACTCCGCTGAGAGTACCGGTCACGGCGATATTCGCGTTGCCGTCATAAGTCTTGTTCGTTGCGGAAACGTTGCCGACCGTGAGAACTTTCTTGTTCACATTCACTGTGGTCGAAGAAGGCTGAGTCAGCTTGTAATTGCCGCTGTCGGCTCCGCTTACGCTCGCAACCACGTTGACCGTCTTGCCGTCTCCGACGTTTTTATCCGTCGTCGTTCCCGTCAAAGAAAGCTGTACGTTGTCGCCTGTAACAAGACCGACGAAACTTCCTCTCACCTCAACGTTGACTGTGCCGTCGTACGTCTTGTTGACAGCGCTCAGAGCAGTGACGCTCAGTTGTTTCTGCTCAACCTTGAGTTCTCCTTCCGTCGCGGTTATCTTGTAGTTGTTGTATTTGCTGCCGGGCGTAATGACTGCCGAAACCACATAGGTGCCGACGTCGCTGTAATCGGTAAGTGCGGACGCTGATCCCGGTTTCCTGACGGAATACCTGACGGTGAACACATCGGCTTGCGTATCCTTCGCGACCAGCCCGTTTACGCTGACGGAGAAGTTGTTGTAATTTGCCCCGCTGTACGTCGTCGTAACGCTGTTTACGGACACGGTGAGTTCTTTTTTCTCAATCGTAAAGCTCGTTTCGCTGTAATTGTTGCCGCTCGCGAACACGTAGTTCGAACTTGCGGGAAGCGTAGCTCTTGCTTTGTAAGTGCCCGCCGAAGTCTGTCCTCCCGTGATAACGAGACCTGAAACGACCGCGTCTGTTTCATCGTTCACGGCGCCCTGCACCGTTACCGTAGGAACGTGTTTCTCGCCGTCGTAAGTAAACTCAGTATTGCTCCATACCGCCGTAAGTTCGGCTTTGCTTATCTTGAACGATACGCTTGCGGAATAAACGTTTCCTGCAAGCACGTAATTGCCGTTCGCCGGGAGCGTTACTTCAAAAGTGTAGGTTCCCGCGTTAGTCGCGGCGGTTATCTGACTGTTGATACCGTCGATAAGTCCGCTTTCGTCCTTTTCCACGCAACCGGTGACGGACTCAAGAACTACCTTTTGCTGCGATCCGCTGTAAACGAAATCCTTCACTCCCCAGTTGAACGAGATCTCTTTCTGTCTGATGACCAGAGTTCCCGCATTGACGGTGATGTCGTAGTTGTTGTACTTGGACCCGGGCGTAAGATTTGCCACAACGGTATATTCTCCCGCATTGACCGCGGCTCCTTCCTGCTGAGAGGAATTCTTCACCGTGTAAGAAACGGTGTATACGTTTTCTTCACTATCGACAAGACCGGTGCCGGTGACTCCGAAAGTGTTGTGCGCTTCGCCGTTATACGTCTCGGTCACACCGTTTACCGTAACGGTCGCTTTCTTTTTCTCTATCGTGAACTTGTACGTGCCGGTCAGCGCTCCGGAAACGAAGGTATAGTTGCCCCCGTCTTCAAGAGTGACCGTCGCCTGATAATCGCTGCCGACGTTTATCTGAGGCGTGACCATTGCGTTATACTCAGAAAGAAGCGTTGCCTTTTCTGCGGCTACGCAGTTGCCGATATCCGTGATCTCGGGTTTCTGCTCTCCGCCGTTATACGTGAATTTGTTCTTATTCCACGTCAAAGATATCTCTCTGGGATTGATGACCAGTCTGCCGGTCGCGTTGACGGTGATGTCGTAGTTGCCGCTCAGCTCGTATCCGTCCTCAAGGAGACTTATCGTATAGCTGTATTCGCCTGCATTCACGGCGCCGACCGCGTTGCCGGTAAACTCATACCCGACCACCTTGTCGAAGCTCTGAATGAAGCCGTCGGTATTGTAGGAGAAAGTGGAGAGAGACTTGCCGTCGTAATACTTCTCAGTCAGATCCTTTACGGTCACGGTAGCTTTCTTCTTGTCGATCTCGAAAGCCTGAGAAACGTCGAGAGAATAGTTGCTTCCCTCGGGCAAAGTCGCGAAAGAAGTGTAACCGCTGCCGGCGTTGGTCTGATAACCGGTATATATGACCTGGTTCAGAGTGTCAGACTCCTCTCCTTCCACACAGCCGGTCAACGCGGATATCCTGCGCACCTGACTGCTCGCATTGTAGACGAGCGTTTCATTGGACCATACGGCGCCGATCGCCTTTCTGGTAACGGTATACTGCGCGGACGCATTCGTAAGCTTGTAGTTGCCGTCGGACGTAACCGCCGTCATGGTCATGTTGCCCGCATTGCGTATGCTTCCGTTGACGGTCACGGGCACCAGCTCTCCTCCGATACCGGGAGCGGTTGCCGTCGGTGTGTGATATTCGCCGTCGTAAACGCTCTCGAGCGCTCCCCACGAGACCTCTGTCTCCTTGGGAAGTATTTCAAAACTCTTCGCGGCGTCGGACGCCGGTATCGTATACTTATCAGCACAATCCCCCTCAAGGAATACGGTCAGAGAATATTTCCCCGCGTTTCTGAACTGCTGACCGGAGAAGCTGTTGCCGAGCGTTATGATGTCGTCGTTTATCACCTGGTCTGAGTCAAACTCGTAGCCGACGGTCTTTTCGGACGCGCTGTATATAAGGTCGTCGCCTTCAGGCAAAGTCCATCCGACGTTGAGCGTACGCTTCTGCATTACGACGGTTATCTGCGTCGTTGCCGTCGAAGTCAAAGACGTCTCTGTTGCCGAACTCGCTGTCGCGGTCACTTTATATGCGCCCGCGTGCTCGGGATATATATTGATTATGTCGTAACCTGAAGCCCCGGACACGGTTTCCCCGTTCTTTTCCCAGACGTATGTGACGTCATATCCGTTCACAGGAGCTTTTGCGCTCGCGCTGAGCGAAATGTTTTCGCCGTAAATCACGGTGTTGCCCGCCGCGTCGCTCGATGCCGTGAGCTGAGAGGGAGCGTTGAGTTTCCACACGGGATAGACGTAAAGTACAGACGAAGCCGTACTGATCACGGATTCCACGTCTGTCAGAGGATTCTTTGCGGAGCCCTCTTTCAAGGAATACTGCCAGCTGAGCGTGAAGCCTTCTCTTTCCGGGATATCGGAAATCACGCTCTCTGCGGTATCCGCCGTGACGTATCTGCAATTGAGATACGAACCGTTGACGGATGCATATCTGTATGAGTCCGGAGACTCGTATTTCGTATCGTTGTCCTCTTCTATGTAAAGTGAGTAGATCTTTTCGAAACTCACGCTGACTTCGGTGCTTTCGTTGATTCTGGAGCCGTCGATATCGTTGCCGTTGCCGTCCTTGAGCGAGGACAGTATGTAACCGCCGTTGTTCGCCATGTTCCAGAAAAGATCGCCGTCATCGTAATGATCGCTGTATTTCACAAAACTGACGTCGCTCATGCAGTAATCGAAGCTGAACGTCGTGCCCTTCTTTCCTATCCATACGGGGATTATCTCGTCTTCAGACCTGCTCAGCGCGGAAGAATCGTACCTGAAAGCCACGTATACTTCGTCTTCACCGAGATCTGCGGGAACCATTGCGTTTGCAAACCCTCTCAGGATAAGCGCGGAAGCGAAATTGTCCCATTCTGAAGACATCGCATAAAATTTCTCTCTGAAAGCGTCGATATTTTCTCTGGGGACTTCTATCGTCAGAGACTCGGGCACTTCGTTATAAGGCTCGAAATTAACGAATTCGACGTCTGAAGAACATCTGACCTCCGCCTTGGTCAACCCCTCGGTCATAAACACCGACATATCGACTGCTTCGACTTTTTTGCCGTTGAAAGATTCCGGAATTACGATCACGTTGCCTTTGCCGTTCAGCACTCCGCTGACCGTATAGCCGTACTCGCTTTCGCTGTAAACGAGCGCCCTGACGGTTTCGCCGCTGCCCTGACCGAACACGCCGCCTCCAGCCGCCATAACCGAGTAGACGCAGACAAGCGCTATAAACACGGCGACGCATACCGCCGCGCCCACGCCTTTCTTACCGAACTTACCCGCGCGCAAAGCTCCCACGATCGTCGCGATTATTGCCGCAACGTGTACCACGAGCCACGAAATACCTGCGAAATAAGTGACGAACGTGCCGCCCGCCGAGAACAGACACACCAGCGTATTCACCAATGTGAACACAGTCGTCAGCGCCGCGTATATTATCCATTGCAGCCTCGAATACTTGAACCTGTAATTGGACAGGAAAGCGCCGACAAGCAGCAACGCGTCGAGAGCGAGCATGAATACCGTGCAGAACATATAAGTGAAATCGTAGCCTCCTATCGCAAGGAGCACCGTCACGAATATGTCGGTAAACAACGCCGCCGCCGCTGCCAGTATCAGCCAGAGACGGGGGCTTTTTATTCTGTTTTGCGTAATTGTGTTTTTTGCTGTATTTGCCATACCTCCACCTCCGTTTAGTTAATCTTGCGCGGAGACGGGATGTATCCCTTGTCTTCAAGTGCAAGTTTGTCGAACACGTAAACGTCGCTCTTAAGAACGAACAACAGTATGTCGGCTTCTTCAAAACAGTATTTCTTGTCGAACAGATGCCTGAGCCTCAGACTTATCGGCAGCATCTTCGCATATTTTCCGTAAAGCTTTCTTGCCGGTACCGAGCCTCCCTCCGGAGCGTATACGGAATTCATCATCGCACTGCTGCAGAACTCGCATCTTCCGTCGTTCTTCTCGAGCGACTCGCGGGTAAACGTTCTGCCGCAACAAGAACACGTGCCTATATCTGTTTTCGGCACGAGAGTCATGAGGTCCCGCGCGAAACCGAGGAGGCGCGTATACCTCTTCACTCCGTCCTGCCCTACGAACAGTACCTCCGGGAACGGACAGTCTCTGCATTTGAGCATCTTGTTGCCGTCCGCGTCCTCCAGCTCCATAAGTTGTTTGTCGCAGACGACCCTCATGCAACCGCCGCGCGTTACCGCTTCTCTGCACGACAGTCTCTTCAGATGGCGCGATATCTCGCCGTGTTCGCAGATCTCGTCCAGCTCGATATCCGACAACCCGAGATTTTCCTCTTTGGGATAGACCAGGCAGTTTCTCGCCTCGCCGTACTCGTTGTAAATCTTGACCGAGTTAGCTTCCATCACGATTTCGCTGCAATTGGAACAAGTCATCGTCAGACCGCCGTCAAGTCCGAGCTGAACTCTCATCAGTTCTTTGCCCTCGGCATATATCTTGTAGAGCGACGACATCCATCTGACGTGCGCTACGTAAAGGACCTTGACCGTCTTGCATGTCAGGATTATCGTGCCTACGTGCCCGTTCGAAACGAAATTCTTTATGACCGACTCGTCCTTATCGTCGCTGAACACGAGACATTCTGTAAAACTTACTCTGTCGAATCCTTCACCAGACGCAAGCGCGTCGAGCGCGCCGAGCGCTTTGTCAATGATGTCGCTGCTGTCGTCAACAACTCCGCCCGTCCTTGAGGATTCTGTTTTTCCGCTTTCCTGTACGGCGCCCTTACTGCAAAGATGTTCGTTTACGCCTGAAGCTTCCTCCCTGCGCATCGGGATCATCCTGCCTTCTTCGAAACGGAAGTATATCTTGGCAAGCACGGGTTTGGCTTCGCCGTTGTCGCACACCTGCATTCTGAACGAAATGCAATAGATGTCCTGGATCCTGTCTCTTTCGTCTCCGCGCAGAATCGTTACCTGCCCTTCGTAATCGGGATACAAGGTGCAGAAAACCTTTTCTATATACTTCTTTTCCTGCTCAGCCTGTTTGTCGCTGACGTGTCTGTCCTCATTCTGTTTGAATTCGAGCAGAGAGTTTTCTCTGTGATATTGCTCGGCAACGAGGTCTATGTAACTCAGCCAGACAGAAGCGTCGTCTTCCTCTTTTGTATTGGTGCGCAGTCCGTAAAACCAGCTTGCGCCCGATTCGGTCATCTTCGCTTCCGCTTCAGACTGCTCTTTACCAGAGTCGTTATACTCGAAAGTCAGATCTTTATATTTTATCTTCCTTTTGTCTCCGCTACCGGAAACGGTGGTGTCCATTATGCACCCGCTGCCCGCAAGCTCGAAGACCCTGTCGAAAGCCTCTTTATATTTGCTTCCGACCCTTATCGTCCTATCCATTACGCATTACCTCCCATACTGTCAGCATCGAGCACCTTCTTGATCTCGTCGACCTTTCTCGCTTCGCTGGAAAGATTTTCGCAGAATTTTTCGTTCTTGCCGTCAAAATTCCAAAGTCTGCATATATATGCCGCAAACGTACGCGCCGAAATCTTTCTGAGCGTGCCGTCTCCGCATACGGGACATTTTGCTTCCCAGTTTTCTCCTTCGGTGAATTTGATCACGTGCGGCTTGGGCTGACACGTCGCTTCGTCGCAGGTGGAACAACTCTTTATGCTCTCCGGCGTTATGTCGTTGAAACGGCATTTTGAAGGACATTCTCCGGTCCTGCTCTTAGGACAAGTATTGCAGATCTTTTCAACGTTGCAGGTCTCGATGTTAGGGTTCTTCATATAAGCCTTGACCACAGGGCAATCCATTTCTTTAAGCTTGCGGCAATGAGCCATCGCGCACAGCTTGGAACAGAATACCCTCCTGTCTCCCGTCTCTATCGTACCGCAAAGCCTTCCCCTCTCGGTGTTGTTCTTCGCCATACATCTGTAACCTTCTCCCGAAATCGAACGCTTGAGAACGGTGCCGCAGTTGTCGCACTTGAAGTCTCCGTCCGCGATCCTGACCATTGGCGTTCCGCGTTTGTCGCCGTTATTCTTACATGCGTCGGTCTTGTCGCAGAAAAGCTCTCCGTTCTTCTTTTTCATTACGAAATCTTCGTAAGAATAAAGTTTGACGTCGTTACATGCGGGACATCTGACGGTGACCATCTCTTCACTGTTACTGCCTGCGATGATCGTTGCGTCGCCGTCGCTGCTCGACATTATCTTTATGTAAGCGTAATATGCGAGGATGTAACCCTCAAGCGCGGCTATGTCGGCAAGCGAGTAGATCGTGATATTGTTCTTCTGCCCGAGACGGCAGACACGACCTATTCTCTGATCCATAGCGACCGGGTCGGGCGTGACCTGGAAGTTGATTATCACGCTGCCGGTCTGAAGATTGACACTTTCGGTGAACGCGGCATCCGTACACACAAGCACGGCGTTGTCTTTTTCGTTGAATTCCTCCAGAGTGCCGTTTTTGTCCCTCGGATCGCTTATGATCATCCTCTTCACTATTTCAGGATCTTTCGCGAGCGCGTCTATCACCTTCGCGTCCACTCTGTTGTCGTCGTCAAGATCGTAATCGAAGAAAATGATCGCCTTTTCTTCGCTGTGTTTCTTGAGTATCCTGACAGTCTCGGCTATCTTCTTGTCGAATATGCTCTCGTCGTTTCCGGCAAACACAAGCCTGTTGTGCGCGCGGTTGCCGTAATCTTTGGGCGACGTCTCGGATTTTTCAATACAGTTCCAGTAATAAGCGACGCTGTCACGCTTGGAGAAGACTTTCTTCTGACCTTCCTCTCCGCCGATCGCCGCGTTGAGGATCTTGTTCATTACCTCCGAATAGCGATGGCTGTAATTTTCGTCTCCTCTGGTGTTTTCCACATACCTTTCGAGAGAAAATTTCTTCTTCTTGTACGTGACAGCTTCTTCTCCGTCGAGATTGTCGAGATCTACCGTTACCGGTTCTTTTTCCTCGAACTCGTATATGCTGACCTTAGACGGTCTTTTGCCCGGAACGGAACAGAAGAACACGTTGACCGAATCCTTGCGCTTTCTCATTCTTGCGTCGCCCTTTCTGTGCGGCTGACGTATCATGATGGAACGCAGAAGTCCGTTGTGATATGCGCTGGCTATCCTGGAGATCACGTAACCTTCAAGTTCCTTGCACTCTTCAAGTCTGAGATATTCGTCCGCAAGAAGCGCCTGCTCTCCGTACGTCATGTCCTTGAAGCGCTCGTATACGCCTTTTTCTCTCAGATAATCTTCAAAGTTCTTACCGTTTTTGTTGAGCGGAGCGTTGTAGGTCTCGGTGATCTTGACCCTGCGGATAAATTCCATGACCGTCTTGGCTCCGCGGCAGACGTGATCCGTATAATATGCCTGCTCTCTGAGGAAGTCTTTGCTCTTTCCTCTGCTCTCGTCGAAATCGTCCGGACTTCCGCCCTTGCACCTTACGAAATACCACAGCCTGAACATCTTGGCGAGGTTGCCTGAATGCGGAGTCGCAGAAAGAAGCAGACAGTACGGTTTGCCCGCGCGCTTCTTTGTCTGCATGAGCACGGAAAGAAGCCTCATTGCCGCAGCGTACTCACCTTCTTCACTGCACAGATGGTGCGCTTCGTCAACAATGATGACGTCGAAAAGGAACTTGCCGGCGATCGTGCTCCAGTGCGCGAAGTCCTCCATCTTTACTATCGCGGGTCTTACCGGTCTCAGCACCTCTTCTCCCGCAACGTTTTCCTTTTCGCTCTCGACTATCTTGCTGTTGATCTCGGGACCGAGTTCCTGAAGACTGTCCTTTCCGAGGCCGAACTTGTTCTCAATGACGTCCTTCCAGTCGGCGAAAGCCTGATCGGGGGTGATTATCAGAAGTGACTGAACTTTTCCTCTTGCGGCAAGCTCGCTCAGAATGATGCCGGCTTCGTACGTCTTGCCGCTGCCCACCACGTCAGCCAGCATGCCGAAGCCTCTGAGCCCGCTCAGAAACGCCTGCGCCGCCGCAAGCTGATGGGGAAGCAACACTCCGTCAACGTGTATGTCTTCGTTGAACTCGATGCCGTATGAAGCTCCTCTGCCTTTGACGTACTTGCCCGGCTCTATCCTGAGATAGTCGAAGTCGTCGTACCTGTCCAGTTCTTCAACTGCCTTGTTGCGCTCCGCGACAGCCTGAGTATACTCCTTTTTCTTTGTGGAAACAGAAGTTCTCTGCGCGCTGAACACGCCTTTGTCAAATTTGATTTCGTATCTTTTATCTTCCATAGCTGTCCTCTCAGTCCTGTGATGCGTCAAAGCCGTCCAGGTTGAAGTCGAATATAAGTTCGCTTGACAATATCGTTCTCGTTCTCAGATACTGCGGCATATCCCCTTCGCGATATCTGATTTTCATCATCCGCATTCCGTTTTTATCCTTTGCGTTTTCGATTTTCGGAGTCGCTCTTCCGTCTGCGTCGATAAATATGCCTTCTTTGAAATAAGCGTCGCCCTGCACGACATCGACCCTTAATCTCTTGCCGCCGTATTCGTGAAAGAAATGGATCGCGCTGTCTTTACCGCCGGACAGGATCTTCAACCCGAGAATTTCCTTGGCTTTTCTTCTGGCAAGCCGGTAATCGTTGTACCCTGAACTTCCGAGCTCGTAATCTTCGTATCCGATCAGGACTACCATTGACATACCCGAGGGTCTGTAGAAGTTGGGACATTCCTTTTTCCATTTCTTCAACAATCCCGTTCCGCATGCTATTTCATCAGTAGTTATCTTCACGGAGAACATCATATCGTAACGGATCTCATCCCTGACCGCATTCTCGTTTCCTATCAGAGTTTCACTCGTCATCACTTTGCAACAGCCGTTCTTGTCCGTCTCGACCCTGTCTCCTCTGTTGGCAAAAATGCTAAGCAGTTTGCCGTACTCTCTGTGCGCGGAATTGGTGACCCACGTCGCATAGCTGACAGAAAACACCGTATCCGTCTTGTAGCCGCAAAGCGAGACGATCGCGCCGCCTGCCGCCGCCGCATACGTCGAATCTTCGTGAGACAATATCGTGTAACCGTCGGATTCCTTGACAAAATCGTCGAAAGTGCAGACTTCAACGGACGCCTTGCAACTGTTAATCTTCTTCTTCAGATAGTCAAGCAGACCGTAAGTCTCCACAAGTCCTCCCGAAAGGAACACCTTGTTCACGTCCTCGTTGACCGTAAGCTTCATTTCGTTGACTATGTACTCCGCTATCTTCGCCGCAACGCCGTTGTCTCCCGATATGCCGGTGCACTCGAGAAATTCTTCCTTCTTCAGCCTCTTCACGATCATCAGGTCTCTGTAAACCACGATCGGAACGCCGCGCTTGTCCCAGTAATCTCCCTCTGCTTCGCTGGCGAGATATTTCTTGGCGCATTTGATCTCTCTCATAAAGCGGTACTGCATCGCGTACAGACCCGTTTCGATCAGATGTCCCTCTTCTCCGAACGACGGCGTGCCCATCGTCTCTCTCTTCTCGATCTGCTTCTCGATATAATCCGCGACCGCCTCGTCCACGTCGTTGCCGCCGACGTCGAGCGAAGGGCTGTGACCGTCCACGCAGTCGAGCGCAAGTCCTTTTGTGTCATAAGACCCTTTGACAACCGAAACCTGTTCTTCGCCCATATCGAAAACAAGCACTTTGTCCTTGTTTTTAAGACTCTTTCTGTGATATGCGAACAGGCTGAGCGCTTTGGGAGAACTTAGTCCCAGGCTCACCTTCTGCCCGAACGCTTTTTCTATCAGCCTTTTGAGCTCGGCGACGTATCCCGTGCCGGCATTGAAAGGATACACTACCGTGATCGTAAGATTTGCGAACGTGTTCCCCGTCTTCTTCTCAAGTTTCCTGATGCTCTCATCCAGCGCTTTTTTTACGTATGCAAAAAACCCTTCGCAGACCTTTGCGGGAGTAAACCCCGGGGCAACGAAGGTCATTCCGCTATCTTCCATCGCGGAAAGATTGCTCAGCATCTTCTTCTTTATCGGAAAATAGAATTTGGGAAAAACATCTTTTTCGTTGTAATATTCTGAGTTTAACTCCAATACGTCTTTCTCGACCGTTTTCTGCAAAAATTTGATCAGAGTTTTGATCTTGACGAGAGTCACGAAAGAAGAAATCTGAAGCTTACTGATTTCGTCGGCATAATACCACTTCCCGGCATGAGCGTCATAAAACGCGATTGCCGGCATCGCGTCGCTGTCTTCGTCAGACAAACTCCCGGCAAGCTTTCCGTAAACAACTTTTGAACCTTTCTTGTACGCAAAAGCCGTCTTGAGACTGTCACTGCCCAAATCAAAACAAATATGCAGTGTTTTATCCATTAATCTCCCTCCTCTTTTAGTCACACGACAAATTCTATCACAATCCGACATAAAATACAACAACTTTTAGTAAATTATAACTTAAAATTAATGTAAATTTATTAAATAATATTTGCGTATGCCGCGCATGCCCGCTCTCTGCGGCAGTCAGCCATCCGGATAAGACACGCGCCATTAATAACTATTGCATATATTATAATCAATAATTATATTACAGGTATAAGTCCGAAACGCTTGCACAAAACAGACTTTACGGGCAATAAACACAGCTCAAAACATACAAAATATCGCATTTTATCAACACGGGCAGGAAAATTTGATTTTTGCCGGAATAAAAAACCGTCGCCCTGAGCGACGGTCGGAATTGTCTTGTCTCATCTGCATATCTTTTTCAGTTCTTCAATCGGATCCGAAAGTCTTCTGCTTATGCCGAACGTCGAAGCGTTTCTGTCTTTCAGGAAGCGGTTGAATAAGGCGGCTTTCTTCGCGTTGCCCGTCTGATAGCGGGAAACCAGTTCCGTTACCGCCTCCTTGAAAACGGGATTCTGCGTAAAGACGCAACCTTCGGCGGTGACGGAAGTCTCTTTTCCGTCGTAAACGAGAGTGACGGAATTACAAGTTTTTCCCGACTCCTTTCCGTCTGTGTATATATCTGCATCCGTCACGTCTCTGAAGACTATTTCAAACGTTCTCTTTGCCGCGGCAAAGCCCGCGTCTCCTTCTGTTTTTATTTTCAGAACAAGCCTGTTTTCGTCCTGTTTCAAAGTGAAAACTGTCTTGCGGAAAACGCCGTCCGCATGCTTCAGACTCTCACCGTCGTCCTCGTAAAGGACAAAGGACCCGTCTCCGGAATAAACCCACACTTCAAGCGGTTTTTCGAACGACACGGAATTGTCCGTCGCCTCGGTATACAGCGGAATTATACTTCCCTTCCTCGCGAATACCGGCATATCCTCTCTGTCTCTGTACACGCGGTATTCCCCGCTCTTGTATATCCTGCCGGTGAACACATCCGTGTAAGTCTCGCCTTCAGGCACCCACAGAGAAGCGTAAGCAAGATTGGTAAGCGGATCGCTCTTGCGCGTTATCGGTGAAGCCACCAGCTGAGTGCCGAAAGAATACTGATTTCTGACTTCGTACGCCTCTTTGCGATCGTAAGAATAATACATCGGTTCGCAAAGCGCGCGCCCCTCGGTCGCCGTCAGGTAATTCATGGAATACAGATACGGGATCAGCCTGTGTCTCAACCTGAGATATTCCGTAGCGGTACGCGCGGCGTCCTTGCACGATTTCCACGGCTCCTTGCCCATGAACTCGTTGCTTGTGGAATGAAGTCTGTTTATAGGGCTGAACACTCCCAGCTGTATCCATCTGACGTACAGTTCGTCGTCCTTGTACCCCATATGATGTCCGCCGATGTCGTGGCTCCACCAGGTGTACCCGACGTTGGTCGCGCAAGCCGTCATATACGGCTGAAAGTCAAGCGTCTTCCACGTCATCGCGCTGTCGCCGCTGAAGCCTATCGGATATCTGTGACTGCCTATTCCCGCATAACGCGAAAGTATCACCGCACGCTTGCCTTCGTCGAGCATGTCAAGCGTATGATAATGGTTGAGCGCCCAGAGCGGGTCAAGTCCTTTCACGTCGCTCCGCTTGCCCTGTTGCCAGTCTATCCACCAGAAACGCACGCCTTCTCTTTCGTACGGTCTGTGCAGAACGTCGAAATAAGCTTTCAGATAATTCTCGTCTTTCAAAGAAAAACAGACCGGCGCGCGCGTCGACGCATCCACGCCGCATATTTTGCAGACGTCCTCGTACCTGTCCTCGTAAAACCTTACGCCCTGAGCGGGATGAAGATTCAAGGTCACACTGAAGCCGTTGTCGTTCAGAAATTTCAAAAGCGCACGATAGTCTGGGAACAACTCCGTGTTCCAGCTGTAACCCGTCCAGCCGGGCATGGAAGCGTACACTACGCGGTCTATCATGTTGTCCGTCGGTTTCGCGAGAGCGTCTTTTCCGAAACGCTCCACCACGTCGACCCAGTGCCAGTCCATGTCTATCGTCGCAACGGTCACGGGGATCTTTTCGTCGATAAACCTCTGCATCAGCGAGCGGTATTCTTCCTGAGTGTATGCCTTATACCTGCTCCACCAGTTGCCGAAAACAAATCTGGGAAGCAGAGGCGTGAAACCCGTAAGGCAATACAGCGCGCGGATCGCTCCGCGATAGTCGTTGCCGTAAGCGAAATAATATATATCCTTGCATTTGCCGCGCTGAAGCACTTTGTCTCCTTTCAGCACAAGCGAACGCGAATCGTCCAGCAATGCGACCCCGTTTCTCGACACAACGCTCTTCCCCAGTCTGGCTTTGCCGTCCGTCATATCCAGAGTACGCCTCGTTCCGGGAAGAACTCCCCGCCTGAAATTCCGCACGCTCCTGCCGTCTGCCAGCTCCACGAGAGTTATCTTTTTTCTCGACGTATCGAAATAAAAACGCGTTGTTTTCGTGCTTATCGACAAGCCCGTCAGCGTCCTGCCGAGCTCGTATTCCGGATCTTCCCAGGAACGGTACCAGACGCATTGCGTCGCTTCGTCGCAAAACTCGCCCGTTTCCACCCTTATCAGCCTGTCCGTAAGCACGGTTATTCTCCAGCCGTCACCTTTGACGATCTGCGATTCATTTGCCGCCGAAGCGGTATTTACGCAAAATCTTTCCATAAACTTTCCTGCCCTTAAGTATTGTCGGAGAGACCTCTCCCGCGCTTTTAATATAAACCGCATCGGGCATAAGATACAACACATAATCCGAAACTGGCTGTTTTTTCGCACAAATCCGCCGTTTTTCTGACGAAAACTTCACTTTTTTCTCAAACGCCGAAGCTTACCGGGTCAGCCGCAATCAGCGCCCGTGCTTTTTCATGATAACTTATGGATATAAGAGTGCGTACGGTTCATATAAGTATAAACACAGTGGTAACTTTGCAGATAAGTTGCCGCAACGGCTATCTGCCGACCGCGGAACTTTACCCGAGCAAATCAAGGGTGCGCGCCATTTCTTAAGTATATTGAAAAATTTTCATGTCCGTGTTTGTTATACTTGTTTTATCTCCACACACGGACACGCTTTTCCACTCCGGCGGCAGTATGCCGGACCGGAATAATACGAACAAGGTTTAAAGCGGCAAATTTCCGTCCCGGTGTGACCGGGAGCAATGGTCGGCTATCGCGAGTTGATGCTTGCTACGGTCAAAGAAGCTTATAACAGTTACAGGTACATTGTGAAGCTTTACGTTATGTAGTCAGATACAAGAAACAAGGTTTGAAACTGATGCTACCTCAGGCGATGATTTTCAGTGAGTCTTTTTGAA
>CALWKT010000049.1 GCA_944381335.1 uncultured Christensenellaceae bacterium | reverse complement strand
CGCGGGGATCGACTGCAAAAAGAATATTCTTTATTTTCAGTCCCACGTGCACGAGCACAGCGAACTTGCGTGGCTTCTGAACTGCTATACTTACGTCGGCGAAATGGGAAGAATGACCCAGTTCAAGGAAAAGTCCGAAAAACACGCTGACAACATAAACATGGGGCTTATGGACTATCCCGTGCTTATGGCTGCTGACATACTGCTTTTCAAGACGGACGTGGTGCCCGTCGGCATTGATCAGCGTCAGCATCTTGAGATCGCGAGGGACATTGCGCTCAGGTTCAACAATATCTACGGCGACACGTTCACGGTGCCCGAAGCGAGAGTGAGGAAGGTGGGCGCGAAGATCGCAAGTCTTCAGAATCCGCTCGCAAAGATGAGCAAATCCGACCCCAATCCCAACGCTGTGATCGGCGTGCTTGACGGTGAAAAGGATATCCTTGCCAAAATAAAGAGGGCGGTCACTGACAGCGGTTCTGAGATATTGTACGACCCCGAAAACAAGCCGGGCGTATCCAATCTTCTGACCATACTTTCCATTGCGAGAAAGCAGGATATGGAAAGTCTCGTCAAAGAGTTCAACGGCAAAATGTACGGGCATCTGAAGATCGCCACTGCAGAAGCGGTGATAGCAATGCTCCGCAGGTTCAGGGAGCGTTATCTGGAATTCAGAAGCGACGAAGAATTCCTGATCAGGACAGCTAAAGAGGGCGCAGAAAGAGCTTCCGTCATCGCTGAAAAGACGCTCAGAGAAGTAAAAGAAAAGATAGGATTCGTGCTGTAATGTTCGGTTACGTCATTCCCGACAAGCCCAATATGTTTATCAAGGACTTCACGCTGTACCGCGCGTTTTACTGCGGCCTTTGCAAGGCGATCGGCAAGAACTGTGGCACGCTGATGAGACTGACGACGAACTACGACATGACGTTTTTCAGCGTGTTCATGCATGCGCTGACGGGGACGGAGATAGAGATCAGCAACGAAACGTGCATACTCAATCCGGTCAGAAAAAAATCCGTCGTAAAAAGAAACGCATTGACGGATAAGATCGTGGACGCCAACACGATACTCGCGCACTATAAAGCCGTAGACGATGTGGCAGACGACAAGAGTTTTGCAAAGAAAGCGGCTGATACGCTGGTGATAAAGCGGCATTTCAGAAAGGCGTGCAAGAGGAATCCCGAAATGGCGGATATAATCAGGACGGGATTTTCAGAACTCAACCGCCTTGAGGCTGAAAGGTGTGAAAACGAAGATCTTATCGCGCATCAGTTCGCGACGATACTGAAAGAGTTGACGCGCCTTGTCGCAGGAAAGGATTACAGCGAAGCGGCAGGCAACTTAGCGTACAATCTGGGCAGATGGGTCTATTTTGCAGACGCTTTCGACGACGCGGACGAGGACGCGAAGAAAAAAGAATTCAACGTGTTCCTGACGGGATACGAATATAAAGACAGAGAGACTTTCGTCAGAGACAAAGGAAAGGACGCTTCATTCATACTCAATTGCTGTTGCAAGGAGATCATGAACGCGTTCGACGAGGTTGTCCTGAAAAAATACGAAGGGGTAATAACCAACATCATCTGGTACGGTCTCAGGGAGCAGACCGACAAATTGTTAAGGAGGACTGACAAGTGCAAGCAAAGGACCCGTATTTAGTGCTCGGACTGAGTAGCGACGCGACGCAGGAGCAGGTGGAGAACGCTTACCGCACGCTCAGGCGCAAGTATGAGGAGTTGCGTTTCCGCGAAGGGGAGGAAGGCGCTCAGGCGAGCCGCGCTCTCGGAGAACTGGACAGGGCTTACGCAGATTGCATGGAAGATCTGCAAAGAAGAGTTTCCGTTGAGGAGAACGGGACGAGGCTGGGAATCGTCGAAGCGCTGATCAAGGAAGGCAAACTCGACGAGGCTCAGGAAAAACTCGATATGGCTGAGACCCGCGACGCAGAGTGGCACTACGTCCAGGCGATCATATATTACAAGAGAAACTGGCACGTCGAAAGCAAAAAACAGCTCGAGATCGCGCTGACTCTGGACCCGGGCAACGAAAGGTACAAGAGAAGCCATGAAAAGCTGACAGCTATAATTAACAATGCAAACAATCAGAACGCCGGTCAGAATCAGAACGCGGGTCAGTACGATCAACAGAGAGGCGGCTATTCGAGGCCGTATCAGTCTGACCCCGGCGCAGATACCGCGACGAGCTGCTGCAACACCTGTTCAACGCTGATCTGTTGCGACTGCTGCTGTGAAATGATGGGCGGGGATCTGATCCCTTGTTGCTGAGATGAAGCGCAGCTATAAAATCGCAATAGCTGCCGTCTCATGTGCGATCGCAGTGCTTGCGGTCGTAGCGCAGGCTTACGTTTCGACCGTCAGCATCGCGCTCAACGTCGTAGCCGCGCTCGCAATTTCGCTTCCGCTTACTCAGAGATCTGTGAGCGGGGCGATTTTTTCTTACGTTGCCGCATCGCTGATCGGCTTCCTTGCCGTAAACGTGAAGGCGCTTCCTTTTATCATCTTTTACGCGCCATATGCGATAATAGCTTACGCGGCTGACTTTGTGTTTTACAAAAGCGAAAAGGTCAGACTTCCGAAATGGGTTAAAATTGCCGTGATAACGGTGGTAAAACTAGCCTTCTTCGGCGCGGCGTTCTACGCTTGTCTGACACTGATGAAAGTTGTCGTTTCGGACATCGCGCTTTTCGGCTGGAAATGGACGCTTCCTTTGCTGATGCTTGCCGGCTTTATATGCTTTTGCGCGTACGATCCGCTGTACAGGTTCGTATTCGTCAATATGGAAAAAGTGGTTTCAAGATATGTAAGCGGCGGCAGACGGAGCGGGAAGCCGGATATACGTCCCGTTGCGCCGACCGAGCCTGAAAATGCGGGTGGCGACGTGTTTGAAGGGTTCGGGGAAAGCGAAGTTGCAGATCCCGGCAACGGCGGAAGAGGTTCTTCGGGGATCGAAAGCGAGACTGAGAGTGCAAACGTACCGGAAAACGCAAACGCGCCGGAGAGCGTTGCTTCCGTAAACGACGGGAACGGCGAATCTCCCGCGGTAAATCCGGGCGGCGAAGAAACAAATCATGACGGAGACGGACAACAAAGTTCTCCCGCTCGGGAAGAATCGGGAAACGACGGCGGAACGCAGACCGGAGACGGCATGGACGGAAGTTCAGACGGCTTGAAGCCGTAACATTTATACAAGACTTTCAGACGCGACAGTTGTGGTCTTAAGGTCGTAAAAGGTGAGCGATGGACAAGTACAGGCGGAGAATGATATTCAACGGCGTAATGTCGGCTTTGGCGGTCATACTCATCGTGACCATAGCTTTGCTCAGCCGTGACGTCGCGCTCAGCGAAAAAGCGACGCGAACAGTCACTTTCGCGTTTACAAATTCACTCGGGAGGCTTTCTTCCGCGCTTCCTTTTTCTCTTTTCGAAGTTCTCGTCTGCATTGCCGTCATTGCCGCGATTTTTCTGATAATAAAAGGAATAGTACATCTAGCAAAACGGGAAACGGCGCGCGGACTTTGCTCGTTTACCACGCTTGTCGCCACAGTGCTTTGCGTTGTGTCGATATACGTTCTGGATACCTCTTTTGCGTACAACAGAGAGGAGCCGCCGTTGGACGTGTACGAAAACGGTGAACTTTCGGACGAGGAGATTTTAGCCGCTTCAGACGCGTTTTTCAACGATTTCATCGCGCTGGCGAACTCTTTGGAAAGGGATGAAAACGGCTTCCCGGTATGCGATATGTCGGTTGAAGAAATATCCGAACTGATAAGGAAAGAATACGCAAAGCCGGACGACGCGTATTACGACGTATACGTGCCCAAGGCAAAGGGCATGATCTCTTCTGCGCTGATGAGCGAACTGTATCTTATCGGCATAACTTTCACGCCGATAGGCGAAGCCAACGTCAACGAACAGGCGCCGGTATCTGACAGGATATTCACGATCGCGCACGAGATGGCGCATTCTATCGGGATAATGAGAGAGGAGGACGCAAATCTCGTCGCGACCTTCGTGCTGATAAACAGCGAAAATGACCTTCTGAGATATGCGGCTATGATGGAATACAGCGGCAGGATCACGGATATTGTCAGGTTGCTGGACGAGGAGAAATGCGCCGATTATGAAAAAGCGCTTAACGAAAGCCCGGTATATTATGAATATAGTCAGGAAGTGAAGTTCTGGAAGTCAAAGGGTATGTTCAACAAAATATCCGAGTTTTTCAACAATATTTATCTGAAATTCAACGGTCAGGACCTGGGAACGGGAAGTTATAACGACGACAATTTCTGGGAAGTCACTCCGTCCGATCCGGACGACGACGGCAATATCACGTACGAGATCGAGTTGTCTGACATACAGCTT
This sequence comes from uncultured Christensenellaceae bacterium, assembly GCA_944381335.1. The sequence goes on along the minus strand of CALWKT010000049.1, from coordinate 423 downwards.
GTTCTGCTGACGAGATATGCGGGATAGTTTATATCGTTTTTCCGTATGCCGTCAACGTTATCAATGAAAAAAAGTTGAGGAATTCAAATAAATCCGTTGACACTCAAATATAAATAATGTAATATATATACATAAACCGAGCGTATCCTAGTGGATAAGCTGGTAAGACAAGACAAGATCAGAAAGGAGAAGACGGCTATGAACTCAGCATATTTTACGCGATGGCGTTCGCGGTAGTGTTTTCGTTTGACATTTTTGCCGAACGATTTTTTTATAGTTTACCGCGAGATAAGTCCTTTTAAGGCGCCCGACGAAAGTCGCATTTAACGTAAAATCAAGGAGAATTGAAATGGAAAAGAATAAAATACCTTATAAAATATATCTGCCAGAGGAAGAAATTCCCAAAAAATGGCTCAATCTCAA
>CALWKT010000048.1 GCA_944381335.1 uncultured Christensenellaceae bacterium | reverse complement strand
CGTCGACGGTTATTTCGGGTTTTTCGTATTCGGGGTGGTACTGTTGATAAGAAGTCGATTTACCTTTTCTTCTGAAACACAGCCTCGCAAAGAATATCCCGAGGGCGAAAACAAGAATAAGCCCGATCGCCATGCCGTAATTTGAAGCGTCGAATATCGAGGCTTTGAATTCGTCTCCCAGAGGGTTGCTTACTCCAAAGAGAGACAGGATCATTCCTATTACCGCCCATGAAGAAAGAGACAAAAACATGAAGATCGGGTAAAGGATCAGTTGCTTAAAAAAAGACGATATTTTAAATTTTGTTGCTGCGTGCATAATACCTCCGTATCACTTCATTTGTGTATTATTAATAATTATATTATATGAATTAAAGACTCATATGTCAAGTGAAATACAACATCATTGTTATGATCTGTAAGTTCATATATAATGTTAGCAGTACAATAAGGTAATCATGATGAAAGAAATAAACGTCGAGTTGGGAAACAAAATAAAAATCGCCCGTAAGCTGGCAAACGTTACGCGTGAAAAACTTGCCGAAAGCATTAACGTCAGCCCGAGATTTCTTGCAGATGTTGAGGCAGGGAAAGTAGGAGTGTCGATTCAGACGTTGTATAAGATCAGTCTCAACCTTGGAGTTACGTCGGACTATCTGCTGGGATTGACGGACGACGATCAGAGCGAAGAACAGAACAAATTGATAAACAAAGTAAAAAATCTGGACGGCAAATACTACGGCGTGTTGCTCAGAATGATAGAAGAGCTGGAAAAACTGGGATAGACCTTAGAAACGTGATCAGTCAGATCAGACGCAAAAGGCTGTTGGAAAGCGGGGTAATGAAACGGACGCGTTACAATAAACAAAACTTATAATCAAACCTTTTTGAAGCCAAAAATATTGATTTTACATAAATTTTACATTTCTTTTTAAATCTTTTTTGTTCAAAGATTTGACTTAAAATATTTAAATCTATATAATTCTCAGTGCACCGCGAAAAACGGGATGAAGCGGGAGGTTACTGCAAAAGCAGAGAATTTCCGCGGACAAGGGTCCGGCAATCGGGCGACTAACGGAGGCGAACTGCACGCCTTTTATTAAAGTCGCGGTGTGAAACACACGGGCACGTGAATATGTAAGTTAGGAAAAAGGAGTAAAAGAAAATGGCAGGACAAATCATCAGAATAAGTCTCAGAGCTTATGATCACAACCTCATTGACGAGGCGGCAAGCAAGATCGTCGACACGGTCACGAGAAGCGGCGTTAAGGTCAGCGGACCCATCCCCCTTCCCACCGAGAAAGAAGTCGTAACGATACTTCGCGCGGTTCACAAATATAAGGACAGCCGCGAGCAGTTCGAGCTCAGAACGCACAAGAGACTGATAGATATCTACAATCCCACCGCAAAGGCTATGGAAGCTTTGATGAAGCTGACTTTGCCGGCAGGCGTCGATATCAACATCAAACTCTGATAACAGACAAGACAACAATACGGTTCCGCGTTGACCCAAAAAGCGTGGACGGAATAAATACGGAGGTGAACTTTATCTATGAATAAAGCAATCATTGGAAAGAAATTGGGAATGAGCCAGATCTTCACCGAGGATGGCACCGTAATACCGGTAACGGTAGTTGAGGCGGGTCCGTGCCCCGTAGTGCAGAAGAAGACTCAGGAAAAAGACGGTTACAGCGCAATTCAGGTGGCGTTCGGCGAGATCAAGGCGAAGAACGTGACCAAGCCCGTCAAAGGACACTTTGAAAAGGCTGGCGTAGCGCCCAAGAGACATCTGAGAGAACTCAGACTCGACAATGCGGAAAGCATGGAAGTGGGCAGCGTGATCACCTGCGACGTGTTCGCAGTCGGCGACAAAGTTGACGTAGTCGGTGTCTCGAAAGGTAAGGGCTTTACCGGCGCGATCAAGAGATGGAATCAGCATTGTGGCCCGATGGCGCACGGTTCCGGTTATCACAGAGGCGTAGGTTCCTTGAGCGCAAACTCCACTCCTTCAAGAGTTTTCAAGAACAAGAAGATGTCCGGTCACTGGGGTAACGAAAGAGTTACCGTTCAGAACCTGACACTAGTCAGAGTGGACAAAGAGCGCAACCTGCTGCTCATCAAGGGCGCGATCCCCGGCAACAAGGGCGGCGTCGTGACCGTGAAGTCCAGCTACAAGGCACAATAAGGAGAAGCGAAATGAAAGTAGACGTTTTTAATATAAGTGCACAGAAAGTGGGCACGATGGATCTCTCCGACGCGGTATTTGCTCAGGAATACAACGAGCCGCTCGTACACCAGGTCGTCGTCGCTCAGATGGCAAACAAGAGACAGGGCAACAAGAGCACGCTTACCCGCAGCGAAGTCAGAGGCGGAGGCATCAAGCCCTGGAGACAGAAGGGCACCGGTCGTGCGAGACAGGGTTCCATCAGAAGTCCTCAGTGGACGGGCGGCGGCGTTGTTTTCGCTCCCAAGCAGAGAGACTTCTCTCAGAAGATCAACAAGAAGATGAAGTATGCGGCTACTGTCAGCGCGCTCAGCGCAAAAGTTCAGGACGGCGATTTCGTAGTTCTCGACGAACTCAAGCTGGCTGACGCGAAGACGAAGCTGATGGCGGCGGTCCTCAAGAGCTTCGGTTTTGATTGCAAGGTTCTCCTGATCGTTTCCGAAAACGACGAAAAGATCCTCAGAGCGAGCGCAAACATTGAAAATCTTACGGTGATCAACGCAGATCTCGTCAACGTATACGACCTGGCGGCAAACGCTAAATGTCTCGTTACGAAGGCGGCGGTCGAAAAGCTCGAGAAGGCTTACAACAGCGAGGAGGTAGCTGAGTAATGAACAAGTATGACATTATCATCAGCCCGTTGATGAGTGAAAAGAGCTTCGACGGAATTCAGTCCAAGAAGTACACTTTCAAAGTCGACAAAAGGGCGACGAAAACGCAGATAAAGGTGGCAATCGAGGATATCTTCGGCGTCAAGGTTGAAAAGGTCAACACCTCCAACTACGACGGCAAGACCAAGAGAATGGGCAGGAACGAAGGCAAGACCGCAGCTTACAAGAAAGCGATCGTTCAGCTCAAGGCAGACAGCAAACCCATCGAGTTCTTCGAGAGTTTGACCTGATAGGAGGACTAAGGATATGATAAAGAGATATAAACCTACTTCTCCCGCACGTCGTTTCATGACGACCTCCGCGTTCAGCGAGATCACGACGACGACCCCCGAAAGAAGCTTGCTCGAGAGCAAGAACAAGACGGGCGGCAGAAACGCAAGCGGCAGAATCACGGTAAGACATATCGGCGGCGGAAACCGCAACAAATACCGCATCATCGATTTCAAGCGCAACAAGGACAACGTTCCCGCTAAAGTCGCTTCCATCGAATACGATCCTAACCGCAGCGCGAACATAGCGCTCCTGCACTACGCGGACGGCGAAAAGAGATATATCCTCGCTCCCGTAGGTCTGAACAAGGGCGACGTCGTAGTCAGCGGCGAAAATGCGGACATCAAGACCGGCAACAGCCTGCCGCTTGAAAAGATCCCCGTAGGTACGATGATCCACAACATCGAGATGCATCCCGGCAAGGGCGGTCAGATAGCGAGAGCTGCCGGCAACGCTGCTCAGCTGATGGCGAAGGAAGGCAAGTACGCTATCCTCAGAATGCCCAGCGGCGAGATGAGATATATCCCCATCAAGTGCAAGGCTACGATCGGTCAGGTCGGCAATCTCGATCACGAGATCGTCAGCATCGGTAAAGCGGGACGCAAACGTCACATGGGCGTCAAGCCGACCGTAAGAGGTGTGGTAATGAACCCCTGCGACCACCCGCACGGCGGTGGTGAAGGCAAGTCGCCTATCGGTATGCCCAGTCCTGTTACCCCGTGGGGCGTTCCCACTCTGGGTTACAAGACCAGAAAGAAGAACAAGAGCAACAAGTTCATCATTAAGC
>CALWKT010000047.1 GCA_944381335.1 uncultured Christensenellaceae bacterium | reverse complement strand
TGAACTGACTGCCGATTCTGTGTGCATATATTGGGGAGTTGTGTCGCTCGTGTACCTTATCTGGTGCGCCGTGGATATGTACAGCGCATATTCGTGTTTGCTTTGGGCGGCCGCTTCTGCAGTGTTCTTTGCGGCGTACGTGTTGCCGGAAACCTTAAGGATATTTTCGGCGGACAAAAAGCAAGTAAATTGATGGGTTTTAAATAAATGCCTTATAAGTTATGCGAAAGGCGCGGGGAGTCAACGACTTTCCGCGTCTTGCCGTATTAAATGACGGTCCAGGAAATCGTTGTAGGAATACAGCGGTTTTCCTTTGCTTATGCGGTCCAGAGTGTACTTCCTCAGCGCGTTGTCGGCGACGTAATTCACGCGGTCTTTTTTGTAACCGAACACGCGGCGCTCGTTCATATCGCTGTCCGGCACTCTGCCGAGCAGGGTAAACATCTTGCCGAATTTTACGATGTTGCTGTCTCTCCCCAGTACGCTTTCAAGGTCGGGGTTGAGAAGCCAGGTTATCACGGTATAACAGCGGTATTTGTAACCGGGATAGTACTTTTCAAAAAACGCGTTTGCGCGTTCAAGAGAGTCAGAACAGCGACACATATCCAGTTTTTCGCCTTGCGGGATGTGCAGAGTGATGCATCTTTCGCCCAGGCAGAACGGACATTTCAGTATGTTCATTATGCCTGCGTGAGGAAGGATCGCAAAACGCGAAAACTCGTATTGCAATCTGCCTATCCTGAAAATTTTCATGGAAAGATGCTTTGCGATCCAGTGGATATTGACCAGACCTTTTACGCCGTACTGCTCAAAGGCGTTGTCGCACCATATCTTTATATCTGAAAAAGTATCGAAAAAGATCGCATCCGGAATGCCGTTTTTCTTGTAATTTTCATAAACGTCGGGCAGAGCGTAAAGCACAGCCGCCAGTTTTTCAAGCGCGCTCAGCTTTTTCAATTTTCCGCTTTTTCCTTTTAACAGATAGGTTTTAAATTTATCGAAGCGCGTTTTATCCGCACAGCAAAGCTCAAGCGCGGAAGAAATTAGATCTTTGTCGAGATTAAGGTTTTTGTATAGCGCGTCGTAATTCATATATTTAATAATAAACCGATACGGCATTTACGTCAATATTATTCATCCGGAGCTGACGGACAAAAGAGAACGGTTTTGACCCGGCGCCACCCGGATGAACCTTTTGCAGACATGTTTTACCACTTGGCTATAGCGCCAGATATATGGAGCGGGAGAGGAGATGATTGTTACTCAGAGATCCTATAAACTCGCGTGAATCAGCGAGGCTTTGCCGAGCGTCCGTTTGCCTTGGCAGGGCAGAGAAAGACAAAGAAAAAAGCGAGCCGATATCGACTCGCTTTTGGAGGCGCCACCCAGATTTGAACTGGGGAATGAAGCTTTTGCAGAGCTTTGCCTTACCACTTGGCTATAGCGCCACATATATGGAGCGGGTACTCGCAGTTGTTTGCTAAGAAACTTTCTGCATCTGACGAGGTTAGTGCATACCGCAAAAAATCTCGTTCCCGCAAAATTATTATTTTGGAGCGGGAGACGAGATTCGAACTCGCGACATTTGCCTTGGCAAGGCAACGCTCTACCACTGAGCCACTCCCGCACATATACGGTATTAAGTTTTAACTGAGCGGGAGACGAGATGGTTGTTACTCAGAGATCCTATAAACTCGCGTGTATTAGCGAGGCTTTGCCGAGCGTCCATTTGCCTTGGCAAGGGGCGCATCCTACCACTGAGCCACTCCCGCACACCCTTTGCATGAGTATAACGTCCTATCTAACTATATGTCGGATTATTGACGTTATGCTCACAGGGTATCCGTTTGAAACGGAAATTGGTGGAAACAATAGGGTTCGAACCTATGACCCCCTGCTTGTAAGGCAGGTGCTCTCCCAGCTGAGCTATGCTTCCGCAAGTGCTTTTATAATATATCAAAAAATATTTACGTTGTAAAGTGTTTTAGCGAATTTTTTTATTTGTTTCGGAGAAATAAAAACAGGACTTTCGAAGGGTAGCCGTATAATATTGTTGCGGTGGGATCTTGATACGGCGCGTCGCAAAAAAATAGAGGCGGTAAGAGGCCGTTTTCAATGGTGTTACTGTTAAAGCGGTTGAGTTAATGGACAAAAGTGGCGTAAAAGATTAATACGATACGCAAAAATAGCGTTTTGTAAAAGAAAAAATATTGTCCGTAGATTTTGTTGACAAAGACCGTTTTATGCATTAAAATAACCGTATCGTACATGGGAGTGCGAATAATGCGGTGTTTGCGGCGGTTTGAATAACTATCCGTTGCTTGGAAAAACTCAAAAATGCGGAAGTACCGTTCAGGCGGTCGCGTCCGCGTACAGGAGATAATATGAAAACTGTGTTTATCGTACTCGACGTAATGTTGGCAACAGGCGTTTTACTGTTTTTACTCGCGGGATTGCCCAAGGTGGTCAACTATCTGAAAGGTATTTTCGGCGGCAGGCAAAAGCCGCTTCCCAAGGCAGAAAAAATTCACAAATTTGCAGTCATCATACCTGCGCGGAACGAGAGCGCAGTCATCGGCACATTGCTTAAATGTATAAAAGAGCAGACTTTGCCTAAAGAAGCTTACGACGTATATGTCGCCGTTGAGAGGGCGGACGATCCGACATGCGCGATCGCAAAGGAATACGGCGCGGAGATTTACATCAAAAAGAATTTTGACAGAACGGGAAAAGGTTACGTTCTCGAAGAGGTGACGGATCACATTTTTATGAACCGTTCGGAAAGGGCATACGAAGCGTTTGTGATCATAGACGCGGACAACGTGCTTGAGCCTGATTATTTCGAAAAACTCAACGACGCGCTCGACGCAGGTTACGACATTGCCGTCGGGTACCGCAATTCCAAGAACTGGAACGGGGGCTGGATAGCGGCGGATACGGGGCTGACGTTCACCAGATATTCGCGTTTTGCAAATTTCGCGAAATCGGAAAAGGGAACGACCGTCCTTTTGACCGGCACATGTTACTATATAAAGACTGACATTTTGCGCGCTCACGGCGGCTGGAAATGGCATTCTTTGACCGAAGACGTTGAACTGACGACGGTCGCGGCAATCAACGGGTACAAGACGAGATATATAGAAGACGCTGTGTTCTACGACGAGCAGCCCACAGATCTTGCAACTTCGATAAAACAGAGAAAACGCTGGGTAAAAGGCTTTTTCGACAATTCCAAACGGTATAACGAGAGGCTTTACAACGGGCTGAGCAACGGGAAGTCCGACAGGGCGGCGTGTCTGGAAGCGTTGCTCGGCGTGGCGGGGATGGTGATATTTGCTGTGTTTTTCAGCGTATACGTCCTTGCCAATCTGTTTCTGATCATAAAGTTTTTCAACACTCCCGTCGCGTTTTATGCGCTGTACCGTATTCTCGGTGCGATCGCCGGTTACCTGCTTGCGCTTTATATCGACACTGCGGTCATACTTTTCGTGGAGAGAAAGAATGTGAAGATGAGGTTCGTGCGAAAAGTGGAAGCGGTGCTGATGCGCCCCGTTTATTCAATGTTGTATGTCCCGATCGCTGTGGCGGCGCTTACCCGCAAGGTGGACTGGGCGCCGATAGAGCACAAGGTGAATTCCGTGGACGGTAACGGAAAACAGGGGTAAAGGAAGGCGAAATCCTGTCTGACGATTAACGTGAAATTCTGAACGCGTAGTAACGATACGTATTTCCCCGTTAAAAAGAGTTGTCTTTGCGTAAGACCGCGTGAGCGCTGTAATCTTCTGAATCAAGCGTCGCAACAAATATTGTCTGCACAATCGTTTCCGACGTTTGACATTGTCAATACTAATTGATATGATGTCAGCGGCAAGATATGAAAGCTTTGGATCTGGGTAATAAAAAGGTATTTTCCACAGTGCTGAAACTGACGCTTCCGGCGATGTTAGCACAGTTTGTCAGCGTGCTGTATTCGATAGTTGACAGAATGTACGTGGGCAATATTGCCGGGACAGGCGACGTCGCGCTGACGGCGCTGGGAGTCTGCGCTCCGGTCGCTACGTTGCTTTCTTCGTTCGGTTCGCTTGTCGGGCTGGGCGGCGCGCCGCTTTTCGCGATGTCTATGGGAGAGGGAGATATGGCGAAAGCAAAACGCATACTCGCCAACGCGTTCGTGATGCTCGTCGTGCTGGCGGCGGCGGGAATGGCGGTCACGTTCTGCTTTATGAAGCCGCTTCTCACGACTTTCGGCGCAAGCGAAGCCACTTTCGGTTACGCGAAACAATACATGTCCGTTTATGCGGCGGGCACGCTGTTCAGCGTGATTTCAACCGGACTCAATCAGTTTATAATCGCGCAAGGGTATTCCGGAGTGGGAATGGCGACGACGCTTACGGGTGCAATTGCGAACATAGCGCTCGACCCGCTTTTCATCTTCACGTTCGGGATGCACGTTGCCGGCGCGGCGCTCGCGACGGTGATCTCGCAATTTCTATCGTTTGTTTTCGTGACGGTTTTCCTTCTGCGCAGGTCGATAAAATGCAGGCTTTCATTCGGCGGTTACGACAAAAAGATCATGCTCAGGATAGTCAGACTGGGCATTTCACCTTTTCTCATCGTCGCTACGGACAGCATAATAATCATTGTCGGGAATATCTGTCTGAAAAAATACGGCGGCAACGAAGCGGACTCCTGGATAAGTTCTTTCACCGTTGTTCAGGCGTTTTTGTCAGTGATAACCATGCCGATGCTCGGAATAAGCACCGGCAGTCAGCCTGTCATAAGTTTTAATTACGGCGCTCGCAACGTCGGACTGATCAGAAAAGGGGAGAAGTGCATCCTGGCAATGTGCGTTGCGTTCACTTCGGTGATGTTCGCGCTTTCGTTCGTCGTGGCAAAGCCGTTTGTCTCTCTTTTTACTGATAACGCGTCGGTCGCGGAGAGAAGCGTCTGGGGAATACGCGTTTTCATGATCGGGATAATACCGCTTGCTTTTCAGTATACGTTCGTAGACGGAATGACGGCTCTGGGGCAGCCGCAGTTTGCCATAGTGCTGTCATTGACGAGAAAACTGGTGCTTTATCTGGGGGCAACGCTGATACTCCCGATATTTTTCGGTGTGCAGGCAGTTCTTTATGCCGAACCCGTTGCAGATATCGGAGGGGCGGTACTGTCCACCGTGGTTTTTCTGATATTTTTCCCGAAAATTCTGAAAAAGAGAGTGGTGCAAGGAAATGTTTCAGACGGGACAGGCACGCAGGTTTCAGGAACGTGAGCCTGATCCGGTTGTGCTATGAAGCGAAAAGCGCAAATTCTGTTGCTCAATGGTATTGATTGCGCTTCATGACCGGAAAAGCCGTTTCCTGCGTCCTGACCGCTATTATCTACGAGTGAAAGAGAAGACAATTTTTTAAACCGCGTTTTCTTTAAAGTATTGCAAATGAAATGGCGGTATGGTAAAATAAATAAATGTCAAATATAAGCCGATGTGGTGGAACAGGCAGACACAAGGGACTTAAAATCCCTCGGGGGAGACTTCGTACCGGTTCAAATCCGGTCATCGGCACCACTTCAAGCCTAAATTGAACCATCTATAAAATGCGTTCGTTTAGGCTGTTTGTTTTGCATTTTTATCGCAGATACATTTCTATTCTTATCTTTACTATCAACGGCTTTTTGTTCTGAATCTC